>JAZNJN010000032.1:0-12634 GCA_045578025.1 Faecousia sp.
AAATATGTACTGCAGTCTGCCGGCTTTTACGCCATCGCCAAGCGTCGGGGCATTAAGCATTCCTGGCTTTCCTGGCTCCCCGTAGGTAACCTCTGGATTTTAGGATCCATTTCCGACCAGTATCAATATGTGACCAGAAGCAGGGTGAAGAATAAGCGCAAGGCACTGCTGATCTTAAGCATTTTGATGGCGGTATCATATGTTGTCTTGTTCGTGCTCTGTGGCTTGCTTTTGGGTCAAGTGCTTTTCTATGATGATTCTATGCTGGCAGTAGATCATACTGCAATGTTCAACATGATGGGAACAGCGTTGGGGATAGCGGCGATGTTTCTGATTTTAGGCGGTGTTTCCATTGCGGTGACGGTGATCCAGTATATTGCTTTGAACGATCTGTACCGCTCCTGCGATCCCGGGAACAGTGTGCTGTATTTGCTGCTGAGCATTTTTGTGAATATCACACTGCCTGTTTTTGTGTTCATTTGCCGCAGTCAGGATCTGGGCATGCCCCCGAGAAAACCGGAAGTGCATACGATTCCGGAAGGAGTCTAAAGCAAAAAGCCGCCCCGAATGGGACGGCTTTTCTTATTTACCAATAACAAACAGAGTCTTTTCTGCCCGTTTGTAAAGGAGCAGGGTCAGTATGGAAACGGCAGTACCTTTGATCAGATTCAGCGGGGCGACACACAGCAGCACAAAGGTGGTGACATCTGTTACACTCCCGTGAATGGCGCTGCCCATGGAGATGATGGTATCCAGGGGCATGCCGTAAAGTTCTGCAAATTTGGGCAGCAGATAGATGGCGTTGAAAGCAGAGCCGAATACCGTCAGCACAGCGGTGCCGGCGACCATACCGAGGATGGCGCTGCGGCGGGATTTTCTCAGGTGATAGAGGATGGTGGCCGGCAACACCAGACTGCAGCCTACTGCAAAATTGGCAAAATCTCCCACGAAAGCGGTGGATGTACCCTTGAGCAGCAGCTTCAGCAGAATCTTGATTCCCTCGCACACCACCGTGGCGGACGGCCCGAGATAAAAACCGCAGAGAAGCACCGGCAGTTCAGAAAAGTCCAGCTTGTAAAATTCCGGGGCAAGGAAGACGAGGGGGAAATCCAGCATATGCAGCACGGTTGCAATGGCAGCGCAGATGCCCACGATGCTCACCCGCTTTGCGGTACTGACCCTGCGCTTTGCGGGCAAAAACCGCTCAGCAAGATGGGCAAGGAGGGAAAGACCGGCAATAATTCCAATGCAGACCAGTACGAACAGTAGATTTTTCTGCAGATCCTGCCATAATTTTTCCATCACTGTCACCTCACAAAAATACACCCTGAGCATAGACTCAGGGTGCAGAAAATATACGCAGTTTGTCTGCGATCTTCTTCCATCCAGACTATACTGTCGGTACCGGAATCGCACCGGTTCAACGCAAACGCGCTCGCGGACTGTTTACCGCCGGTGGGGAATCACACCCCGCCCTGAAGATCTATGTGGTTTTCTATACGATAGCATGGCCTGCAGTAGTTGTCAAGATGCGCGCCTTATGGTAAGATGATAAAGAAATGATCGTTTATCTACGCAAGTACGATAGGATGCGTAGGGCGGGGCCTTGGCCCCGCCGCCGATACTTGCCCGGTTTTTTCGGCGGGACCAAGGCCCCGCCCTACAAGAATACCGGAAGATTTGAAGCGCTAAACGATCATTTAGGTGGTGCTTGGGACGGATGGCGTTGTGGCGCTGGGGGCGGTGGTATCCTGCTGTGGCATCTTAAAGCCACGGACAACGCCCTTGGCAGAGGTATCTGTCACATCCCCGCCGATGATCTGGTTTTTGTAGACCAACAGCGTGGCATAGACAGGCTCGGTAGCGCCGGGGTAGTTGTTAATTTTGTAGACAAAACGCATGACTGTCTTGCCTGCGTAGGTGCTCAGATCATAGCCCTGGCTTTTCTGCAGTGCGTTATAGCGGTCAAAGACCTCGCTGGATGTTTCCGGTACCCGTACTTGGCTGGATTCCACCGGGGAGGTGGTCACATCCCAGCCGAAACTCTTGAGGAATGCCACCCGGGCATCGTTGTTGGATACAGTTGCAGCGGAAGTTGGCTCGGCATCAGAGCCGCCAAAGAGCATGATGGCACCTGCCACCAGTACGATCACAGCCGCCAGTATGATGGCGATTTTCTTCTTATCGACCTTTGCGGTCATAACCAGCATATTTGATCCCTCCAGTTAAGTGATTGGCATTACAGCCTATTCTTAAGTGGACGAGATTAGAACGGAGGAAGTATGGAAAGATTGGACAAATTCCTGTGCGACAGCGGAGCGGGAACCCGGAGTCAGGTCAAGGTAATTATGAAAGCCGGACGGGTGACGGTGGATGGCATTGTGGAGAGGGACAACTCCCGCAAGATCGATCCCGCTGCCCAGACGGTTTACCTGGACGGCGAAGTGGTGGGCGGAAAAAGGACTGTTGTAATCATGCTCAATAAGCCTGCGGGTCACGTCACTGCCACCGAGGACAAGAAAGAAAAGACCGTCATGGAGTTACTTCCCGCCGAGTACAGAAAGCTGGATGTTAAGCCTGTGGGACGGCTGGATAAAGCCACGGAAGGACTTCTGCTGTTTACCAATGACGGAGATCTGATCCACAAGCTGATCTCCCCCAAAAAGGAAGTGCCCAAGGTTTACTATGCCAAGCATGAAGGGACGGCAACACAGGCCGATGTACAGGCGTTTGCAGAGGGTTTGACACTGGGTGACGGAACAAAGTGCCTACCCGCCCGGTTGGAAATTCTGGGCGCAGGGGAGAGCCGGATCACGGTGTGCGAAGGCAAATATCATCAGGTGCGCCGGATGATGGCATCGAGAAATATGCCGGTTATTTATCTGGAACGGCAGCGCGAAGGCGGTCTTACTTTGGGGGATCTTCCCAGAGGACAGGTGCGGGAACTGACAGAGGAAGAATGTCTCTCTTTACTGTAAATGTGTCAATACACACAAAAAAGAAGGTATTTTTTGCAATAATATGTCAAAAAGCACTTGCAAATTGCGCAAAAGGGATGTATAATGACAGTGCAAATTTGTGGAAAGCGCATTTGTGCAAGTCGCTAAGGAGGACTGTAACATGTCTAATAGTGTGTTTCAAAATGTGATCCTGCAGCTGAAGGATATCTCCGATCGGGTGTTCGGCGTGATCGATACGGAAGGCTGTGTCATCTCCTGTACGGATGTGACACTGCTGGGCGAGCGCTGGACGGATGCCGCGCTGAAGGTGGCAAACTCCTCTGAAAATATTGTTGCCTTTGGTCAGAAGTACTTTAAGGCGATTATGGGTAATTCCAATTATTTTGAGTACGCGGTCTTCTGCTCCGGTGCAGATGAAGCGGCAAAGGTCTGCTGCCAGATGGCGTACATAGCGCTGAACGATGCCAAAGTTTTCTACGAGGAAAAGCACGATCGGGGAACTTTCGTCAAGAATATTATCATGGACAATATTCTCCCCGGCGATATTTACATCCGGGCAAAGGAGCTGCACTTTGCTACCGATGCGCCCCGCGCCGTGTTCCTGGTGCGGCAGGTCGGCCGCGCGGATGTGGCCACGGTGGATGTACTGTCTGGCATGTTCCCAGATAAGCAGCAGGATTTTGTGCTGAGTATCAATGAGAACGACATTGCTGTGGTCAAGCAGATCACCGCTACCACTACCGCCGAGGAAATGGAAAAGATCGCCCAGGCCATGGAGGATACTCTGAAAAATGAGCTGTTTGTTAAGACGGTCATCGGTTTCGGCACTGTGGCGGAGCACCTGCGCAGCCTGGCTGACTCCTACAAGGAAGCTCAGACAGCCATCGATGTGGGCAAGGTCTTTGATACGGAAAAGAGCATCATCAACTACGAAAATTTGGGCATTGGCCGGCTGATCTATCAGCTGCCCACTACCCTTTGCGATATCTTCCTTTCCGAGGTGTTTAAGAAGAACTCCATCGATTCTCTGGATCAGGAGACCCTGTTCACTATCAACAAGTTCTTTGAGAACAATCTGAATGTTTCCGAGACTTCCCGGAAGCTGTTTGTACATCGTAACACCCTGGTCTACCGCCTGGAGAAGATCCGCAAGCTCACCGGTTTGGATCTGCGTCAGTTCGACCACGCCATCGTCTTCAAGGTGGCGCTGATGGTCCGCAAGTACCTGTCCTCCCGGGATCTGCGTTGAATAGGCTACATAAAAGACCGCACGAAAGTGCGGTCTTTTTTCTGTAAAAAAGTCGGTATTTTGGGATAGGGCGCATTGACATAACACCTGCAATGTGTTACAATTTGGTTACACTAATTTTGGAGCGAGATAGATATGATCGAGTTTACCGACGTAACAAAATCTTATTCCGTAGGCACAAGAGCGCTGAAGGGCGTCACGATGCAGATCGAGGACGGCGAATTTGCATTCTTAGTAGGTCCTTCCGGCTCCGGCAAGTCTACGATTATTAAACTGATCACGGGCGAGCTGAAGCCCACTTCCGGTACTGTTCATGTGAACGGCTACTCTCTGGAGCGGATCCGCAAGCGTGAAATTCCTTACATGCGCCGCACCGTCGGCGTTGTTTTTCAGGACTTCCGTTTGATCGAGAATAAAACGGTTTACGAAAATGTAGCCTTCGTCATGCGCGCCATCGGCGCAAGGGAGAAGGAGATCCGGGAGCGGGTGCCTTATGTGCTGAATCTGGTGGGTCTGGATACCAAGAGCCGCCGTCACCCCGGTGAGCTCTCCGGCGGTGAGCAGCAGCGTCTTGCCATTGCCCGGGCGCTGGTGAATAACCCCTCTACCATCATCGCAGATGAGCCCACCGGCAACCTGGATCCGGCAAGATCCCTGGAGATCATGAGCCTGCTGATGGAGATCAACAATCTGGGTACCACCATGCTGGTGGTCACCCACGAAAAGGATCTGGTGGAGCGCTTCCCCAAGCGGGTCATTGCCATTGACGACGGTGTCGTGATCCACGACGGAATGGATGGGTATTATCAGTATGAAAATCAATAATATCGGATATTTGATCAAAGAGGGCATCCGCGGCATCTTCCTCCACGGTTTTATGTCCTTTGCTGCGGTGTGTGTGACCGTGGCCTGCCTGCTGATCGTGGGCAGCTTTTCCTGCCTGACCTACAATGTCAGCATCATGGTGGAAGACCTCAATAAGACCAACGAGATTATGGTGTATGTGGATGAGTCCCTTTCCGAGGCGGAAGCCAAGACCATTCAAACCAAGATCAATGTGCTGGACAATATCTATAAAGCGGAATTCGTATCCCGGGAAGAGGCATTGGAGGATTTTATTGCCGATCATCAGGGCGACGATGCTTTCAGCGGCGTAGAAGCCAGCGACCTGCGTCACCGGGTCATCGTGACACTGGAGGATAACGGTCTGATGGAGCAGACTGTGGAGGAAATCGCTGAGATTCAGGGCGTTGCCAAGATCAATGCATCCTTTGAACTGGCAGAAGGCTTCTCTACACTGGAAAAAGTGTTGAATATCGCGTCTCTTGCCGTAATCGCCGTGCTGCTGGTGGTGAGTCTGCTCATCATTTCCAATACCGTCAAGATGGGTATGCACGAGCGGCGGGATGAGATCGCCATCATGAAAATGGTGGGCGCTACCAACGGATTTATCCGCCTCCCCTATGTGGTGGAGGGCTTTACCTTGGGTATGCTGGGTGCAGCTGTGGCCTTCGGTTTGGAATGGCTGCTGTATAATACGCTGCTTGATCGTCTGCAGGAAGTGGACACACTGAAGCTGTTCAGCTTCGTGCCATTTGAGACCCTGCTGGCCCCCATGGTGGCCATCTTCGCTGCCGCCGGATTCTTTGTAGGCGTGGTGGGCAGCTGGACCTCTATCCGCAAGTTTATGGATGTTTAACCCCCGCAATAAAGGAGACAAATTGTGAAAAATAAAAGATTAATGGTTTCGCTGCTTGCCGGCTTTCTGGCGCTGGTTTTGATCTTCAGTCTGGTGTTAGGCCTTTTGCCCCGGGCAAATGCGAAGACCACTTCCAGTGCGATCAAAGAGCAGATTAAGGAAATGGAGAGCCAGCAGAAAGATATGCAGGCCCAGATCGATGCTCTTAAGGGTCAGCAGAAGGAAAATCTCAGCGAGATCCAGGATATTTCCCAGCAAAAGAGCATTATTGAGCAGCAGGTCGGCTTGCTCCATGAGCAGATCGACAATATGAACCAGCAGATCGCGGCTTACGCACTGCTGATCGCTGATAAACAGGAAGAGCTGGATGAAACGGAAGCCCATCTTGCTGAGCTGAACGAAAAGAATAAAGAGCGGATCCGGGCAATGGAGGAGGACGGCGCAGTATCCTACTGGGCAGTTTTGTTCCAGGCCAACAGCTTTTCCGATTTTTTGGATCGGCTGAACATGATCGAGGAGATCGCGGCATCCGATAAGCGGCGGCTGGATGAGATGAGCGCCGTTGCCAAGGAAGTTGCTGAGGCCAAGGCTACCCTGCAGGAAGAAAAGAAATCTCTGGAGCAGAGCAAGGCAGAGTTGGCAGCGAAGCAGGCAGAACTGGACGCCAAGGCTGCCGAGGCTCAGGAATTGCTGGCGCAGCTGATCGCCAAGGGCGCGGAGTTTGACGCACTGATGGATGCCCAGGAGCAGGAACTCTCCAAGCTGGAGCAGGAGATCAATGCGGCAGAAAAGGAATATGATAAGGTCAAGTACCAGGAATGGCTGGCGACTTCTGTTCCCCCCACTACTGCTGCCCCCAGTTACAGCGGCGGCGGCACCGGAGGTGTGGCAATACCCTCCAAGGATGGTACTGTTTGGCTGGTTCCCTGCAACTATAAGTATGTATCCAGCCCCTTTGGCTACCGCATACATCCCGTTCACGGCGACAGACGGTTCCATGCCGGTGTTGACCTGGCTGTGGGACATACACCCATCTATGCCACCCGTGCAGGTGTTGTGGAAACTTCTCAGTATTCTTCCAGTGCCGGCTATTATGTAGTTATCAACCATATGGATGGTTTTAAGAGTACATATATGCATATGTGCAAGTTCCCGGATGTAAAAGCTGGCGATATGGTCGCAGCCGGTCAGGTCATCGGCTGCGTTGGCACCACCGGCACTTCTACCGGTTTGCACCTGCATTTCGGCATCAGCTATAAGGGCGTTTCCGTGAATCCTATGGATTATATTGGATAACAAGAGAGATCCCACAGCCCTTGCCGGGCTGTGGGAATCGCGCTATGAGGTGATTTAATGGATGTGGAGAAAATTTGGCAGTATCTGCTGAAGCACAAGAAACGAGTCTATCAGATCCTTTCCTATGTTCTGGTGGCGGTTTTGACGGCTGCAATTACGGTTTTGATTACCGTAGGCAGCGGCAGGGCAAATGCAGGCAGCTCCAAGCTGGACACCCTTTCCCAGTTGATTGATGAGTATTTCATCGGAGAAGTAGACCAGACATTTATGGAGGATGCTGCGGCAGACGCCATGATCAGCGCTTTGGGGGATCAGTGGAGCTACTATATCCCCGCTGACCAGTATGCCCAGTATCTGGAACAGCAGAAAAATGCCTATGTGGGCATCGGCGTGACCATCACGGCGCAAAGTGACGGCTCCGGCTTGTATGTCAAGCAGGTGGCTGCCGGCGGCTCTGCGGAAGAAGCGGGCATCCTTGCCGGCGATGTGATCGTGGGCGTGGACGGTCAGGATATTACGGGCATGCTGCTGGATGACATCAGTGTCATGATCCGGGGTGAGGAGAACACCAAGGTGGAGATCGCGGTCCTGCGGGATCAGGAGCGGATCACCATGACCGTCACCCGCCGCCAGATCAAGACTCCTGTGGCTACGGGCAAAATGCTGGACAACAATATCGGTTTGATCCGGATCGTAAACTTTAACGATAACTGCAGCGCAGAAACCCTGAAAGCCATTGAGGAACTGCGCAGTCAGGGCGCGGAAAAGCTGATCTTTGATGTGCGGAACAATCCCGGTGGCTACGCAAGAGAACTGGTGAAAGTTCTGGATTATCTCCTGCCGGAAGGTCCGCTGTTCCGGACAGAGGATTATAACGGCAAGCAGTCTGTGGAAAACTCCGATGCCAGCTTTTTGGATATGGACATGGCGGTGCTGGTCAATGGCGATTCCTACTCTGCCGCAGAATTTTTTGCCGCGGCGCTGAGTGAATACGAAGCGGCTGTGGTGGTAGGTGAGCAGACCTGCGGAAAGGGCTATTATCAGTCCACCTTTACCCTGTCTGACGGCAGTGCGGTGGGACTGTCCATCGGCAAGTATTACACCCCCAACGGAAAGAGCCTTGCCGGCGTGGGTATCACTCCGGATGCGGTAGTTCCTGTGGATCAGAAAACCGCCGAGGCCATCTATGCAGGAACATTGGAACCTGCAAATGATCCCCAGATCCAGGCGGCGGTGAAGGCGCTGCTGAGTGCGCAATAAATTTCAGGGACGATCCTACGGATTGTCCCTGTTTTCTTGGAAAATAACTTGACTATGGGGGAAAATTCCTCTATAATTGTTGGAGCTATGGAAATTTTTCGCAAGAAAGGATCTTTTGAATATGGCAAAGGAATATAAGATTACAAGCCTGCGGCTGCAGGATCTTGAAAAGGAACTGAATTATCTGAAAACCACCCGGGAACGTGAGATCGCTGCGATGATCGCAGAAGCCCGTTCTTACGGCGACCTTTCTGAAAACTCTGAGTATGATGCTGCCAAGAATGAGCAGGCAAAGCTCTACGGCCGCATTGCTGAAATCGAGGACATCCTGTCCCATGCTGTCATCATCGAGGACGAGAACGAGGCAACCGGCCGCGTTGGCCTGGGCTGCACCGTTGTGGTAGAGGATGCCAAGGGTGTGCAGACCGAGTATCGCATTACCGGTTCTCAGGAAGCCAACCCCATGGAGCGCAAGCTCTCCGACGATTCTCCCTTTGGCCGCGCCGTTGTGGGCAAGGCAGTGGGTGAGACCTTTACCGTCAATGCGCCTGCCGGCTCTTTCACCATGAAGGTCGTCAGCGTTTCCCGTGAGGGCTAAGCCATGGCAAAGTTTGAACCCCAGACAGAGCTGCCTGTTTCCGAGCAGGCTGCCATCCGCCGTGAAAAGCTGGCTGCTCTGCAGGCAGAAGGCCGGGACCCTTTTGTCCAGACCAAGTTTGATTTTGATGCTGATTCTGCTGCCATCAAGGCGGATTACGAAGGTTACGAGGGTAAGACCGTTAAGGTTGCCGGCCGTCTGATGAGCAAGCGCGGTCAGGGCAAGGTCATGTTCTGCGACCTGCAGGACTGCACCGGCCGGATCCAGCTGTTCGTGAAGATCGACGAGCTGGGCGAAGAGGAATATAACCGCTTCAAGAAGAACGATATCGGCGATATCGTGGGTGTGGAGGGTGAAGTCTTCAAGACCAAGACAGAGGAGATCTCCGTCCGGGCGAAGAATGTCACTCTGCTGTCCAAGTCTTTGCTGCCCCTGCCCGAAAAGTATCATGGTCTTACCGATAAGGAGATCCGTTTCCGTCAGCGGTATGTGGACCTGATGGTCAATCCCGAGGTCAAGCGGAACTTCATCGTCCGCTCCCAGTTCATCAAGTTCATGCGTGCTTATCTGGATAATATGAACTACATCGAAGTGGAGACTCCCGTGCTGAATACCATTGCCGGCGGCGCTTCCGCCCGCCCCTTTGTGACCCATCACAACACCCTGGATATCGATATGTTTATGCGTATCGCCACCGAGCTGCCGCTGAAGCGGCTGATCATCGGCGGTATGGACCGGGTGTACGAGATCGGCAGAATCTTCCGGAACGAGGGCATGGACCCCAAGCATAATCCGGAGTTTACTTCCGTGGAGCTGTATCAGGCCTATGCGGATTTCCACGACATGATGGATATTGCTGAGGGCATCATTTCCGGAGCTGCAAAGCAGATCCTGGGCACTTACGAAGTGGAGTGGATGGGCGAGAAGATCGACCTGACTCCCGGCTGGCGCCGCATGACCATGATCGATGCGGTCAAGGAATATGTGGGTATCGATTTTGGTGCCATCACCGATGATGCTGAGGCTGTTGCTGCTGCCAAGGCTAAGGGCGTGGAGCTTGCAGATGCCGCGGAGAAGACCTGGGGCAATGCCCTGTATGCCTGCTTCGACCAGCGGGTAGAGGAGCATCTGATCCAGCCCACCTTTATCACCATGTATCCTGTGGAGGTTTCCCCACTGACCAAGCGTTCTCCCATTGACGGCAGACTGACTGAGCGTTTCGAGCTGTTCATCTGCCATAGTGAGATCGCCAATGCCTACTCCGAGCTGAATGACCCCATTGACCAGAGAGCCCGGTTCATGAAGCAGGTGGAGCAGCGGGAGCGGGGCGACGATGAGACCGAGATGCTGGACGAGGATTTCCTCAATGCTATGGAATACGGCATGCCCCCCACGGGCGGCATGGGCATTGGTGTTGACCGTGCGGTCATGCTCCTGACCGGCTCGGATACCATCCGTGAGGTCATTCTCTTCCCAACCATGAAGCCTACCGAAAATTAAATAATAGGGAGCTCTGGAAACAGAGCTCCCTATTTCATTGAAAGAGGTTATTTTATGAAGTGTTCCGAGAAAACACTGTGGCAGGTGTTTGCGTCCTTTTTTCGGATCGGTGCCTTTACCTTTGGCGGCGGTTACGCCATGATCCCGCTGATCCAGCGGGAGGCAGTGGAAAAGCGCCATTGGGTCAGCGATGACGACATTTTGGAGATTGTCGCCATTGCCGAGTCTACACCGGGCCCCATTGCCATCAATTCCGCCACCTTTGTAGGCTACCGGGCGGCGGGTGTATTGGGCAGCATTTGTGCCACTTTGGGCGTGGTTTTGCCCAGCTTTGTGATTATTTTGGCGTTGTCATTTGTGCTGCGGCAGTTTCAGGAGCTGGAGGCGGTAAAATATGCTTTTTCCGGCATCCGGGCAGGCGTGTTGGCGCTGCTGATCAAGTCCCTCTGGGGCATGTATCAGAAAAGCCCCAAGGGCTGGCCTGCTTATGTTGTGATGGCGGGTTCTTTTGTGCTGACCGCGTTTTTCGATGTGAATGTGCTGTTCGTCATCATTGGCTGTGCCATGTTCGGCTTGGTCACCTCGATGTATCTTCAGAGGAGGGGCGAAGAATGATCTATTTGGAACTGTTTCTGACCTTCTTTATGATCGGCGCGGTTACCTTTGGCGGTGGCTATGCCATGCTGCCAATGATCCAGGAGCAGGTAGGTGCCAGATGGGGTGACATCATTAGCGAGGAGAGCCTCATCAATTTCGTGGCAGTCAGCGAATCCACTCCCGGTCCTTTTGCCGTCAACATGGCGACCTATGTAGGCAGTGTGGTCGGTGGGCAGGAGGGAGGCTGGGCACTTTCTATTCTTGGTTCTTTTTGCGCCACCTTGGGCGTGGTGCTGCCCAGTGTGATCGTGATCCTGATCGTTGCCAAATGCTACGAAAAATTCCGGGAAAGCCGTGTGGTAAAGGGCTTCATGACCGGCTTGAAGCCTGCTGTGGTGGGACTTATCGGCAGCGCGATCCTGTCCGTCGTGTTAACGGTGTTTTTCCCTGCCGGACTGACCCTTTCGGTGCTGGGAGAAGTGTCCTTTTATGTATCATTTGCCATTTTTGCCGGTATGCTGATTTTGGCATTCAAAAAGGTGCATCCCATTGCGATCATTTGCCTGTCGGCGGCGCTTGGAATCGCTGCCGGATACCTGCTGTAAACAAAGATCCGCCTTCGGGCGGGTCTTTTTCTATATAAGGCAATACTGCTTGGATAAATCCGCTCTTGAAAAAAGCAAGAAAATTGCATATAATATAAGGTAATCTCCAAAGTGTTGCTATTTTACGGTTAGATTTTTTGAAAGGAGTGATAAGCCTATGAAAGCTAGACTTCTCCGCTTTTTCTCCCACCGGCGCTGGCGCAAGCTGTCGCCTGCCCAGAACATTGCGGTGGTTTTCGCGGTGATCATACTGGTGGGCACGCTCCTTCTCTCTTTGCCCGCCGCCTCCCGGGATGGCATTTCCTGCGGTTTCCGTCCGGCACTCTTTACTGCCACCTCCGCTACCTGCGTGACGGGACTGGTGCTGTTCGACACCTGGACCCAGTGGAGTGGCTTTGGACAGATCGTGATCCTGTGTCTTATTGAGGTGGGCGGACTTGGTTTTATGACCGCGGCCTCCTTTGTGATCTTCCTGCTTCGCAGACGAGTGGGACTTCGCCAGCGGATGCTGATGGCCCAGGCGCTTAGTGTCAACGATATGGAAAGTGTGGTTAAAATTCAGAAATGGGTGCTGTGCGGCAGCTTGAGCATTCAGTTTCTTGGTGCACTGGTACTGTTTTTTAGATTCTTGCCCAGTTACGGACTGCAGACGGCTGCCACATGGGGAATTTTCCACTCCATATCCGCGTTCTGTAATGCGGGATTTGATATTGTAGGCTCTATCGCCCCCGGCGCCAGCATGATCACATTCAACAATGACCCTGTGGTTTGCATTACTCTTATGGCATTGATCACATTGGGCGGTTTGGGTTTCTTTGTTTGGGAGGAAATTGTTCGGGCACACTCCTGGAAGAAATTCAGTGTCTATAC
>JAZNJN010000033.1:0-18610 GCA_045578025.1 Faecousia sp.
GGAGATTAGGCTTACCAAGCAGGGAAAGCCTTATTTTGAAGACGGTAACTGGCATTTTTCCATCTCCCATACGAAAAACCATGTGTTCTGCGTCTTGAGCCGTCAAAATATCGGCATGGATGCCGAGGAAACAGACAGAAACATCGACTTGCGGTTGGCGGACAAGCTCCTTTCTCCCACAGAAAAGGCGCATTACGATACCGCCACGGACAAGCGCGCCACCTTGCTGCGGTTTTGGGTGCTGAAGGAAGCCTGCGCCAAGCTCCTAGGCACAGGCTGGGGAAATTCCCTCCATCGCACCGACTTCGACCCCTTTGATCCCCGAATCCAGATCATTGACGGCTGCTATGTGGCCATTTTGGAGGAAAATAACCATGCTTTTTGACACCCACGCCCATATAAACGACGAAGCTTTTAACCTTGACCGGGCTGAAATTTTGGAAAAACTACCAGAGCAGGGCATTTCTCTGATGCTGAATGCCGGCTGCAGTCTATCTTCCTCCCGCGAGTGCATCGCCATGGCAGAAAAATACCCCTACATCTACGCATCCGTTGGCTCTCACCCCGATGCCGCCGATGAGGTCAACGACGATGTGCTGGAGGAATATAGGAAGTTATGTAAACTTCACCCCAAGATCAAAGCCATCGGCGAGATCGGCCTCGACTACCATTACGAGGACATTCCCCGGGAACTGCAGAAAAAGGCATTCATCGCCCAGCTGGAGCTGGCCCGGGAGCTTGATATGCCCGTCATCGTCCATGAGCGGGATGCCCACGAGGACGGCATGGCCATCATCAAACAGTTTCCGGAAGTCACCGGCGTATTCCACTGCTACTCCGGCTCTGCGGAGATGGCCCGGCAGCTGACGGATTTAGGCTGGTACATCGGGTTTACCGGTGTGCTGACCTTCAAGAATGCCCGCAAGGCCATCGAAACCGCCCAAAGTATCCCTCTCGACCGGATCGTCATCGAAACGGACTGCCCTTATATGTCCCCCGAGCCTTTCCGGGGCAAGCGGAATGACCCCTCCCGCGTCCGCTATGTGGCGGAAAAGCTGGCGGAGATTCGGGGGATTTCGACAGAAGAAGCCATGGGCATCACCTTCGAGAACGGCAAACGGCTGTACCGCATCGATTAACAAAACCCTCCCTCGGGAGGGTTTTTTAATTTTTTGAAAAATTCGCTGTTCGGACTGGAAGTTGCCCGATGGGTGTGCTATAATGTGTGTAAGTATACCATATGGAGAGATAGACGATGTTGGAACTTCTGGCTCCTGCCGGTTCTATGGAAGCACTCCGCGCCGCCGTTCAGAACGGCGCCAACGCGGTGTACTTAGGATCCGGCAGCTTCAACGCCCGCCAAGGCGCGAAAAATTTCACACCCCAGATGCTCACCGAGGCCGTCAAGTACTGCCATGTCCGGGGCGCCCAGGTGCATCTGACACTGAATACACTGGTTTCCGATCGGGAGACCGGTGATGTTTGCGCGCTCATTCGGCAGGCAGCTACCGCCGGTGTAGATGCCTTTATTGTGCAGGATCTTGCGGTGGTGCAGCTTTGCAAAGCCATCGCGCCCCAGGTTCCCATTCATGGCTCGACCCAGATGACCATTCATTCTCTCCCCGGCGTCATGTTCTGCGCCGCTTTGGGCATGAGCCGGGTGGTGCTCAGCCGGGAGTTGGGCAGGGAAGAGATCCTCTACATCTGCCAGAATTCTCCCATTGAAATAGAAGTATTCGCCCACGGCGCGCTGTGTATGTGCTACTCGGGACAATGCTACCTCTCCGCCGCCATCGGCGGTCGCTCCGGTAACCGGGGTCGCTGCGCCCAACCTTGCCGCCAGAGCTACGGCTACGGCCGGTACGAGAATAAGTATCCCCTTAGCTTGAAAGACAACTGCCTTGTCCAGCATCTGCAGGATCTGGAGCGGATGGGCGAGGTATCCCTCAAACTAGAGGGTCGGATGAAGCGGCCGGAGTATGTGGCAGCGGTCACGGGGGTCTACCGCAAGGCCATCGACCAGGGCGCGGTGACCAAAGACATGATGTCCACCCTCACCAACGCCTTTAACCGGCAGGGCTTTACCGAAGGTTATTTCACCGGACGGACTGGGCAGACTATGTTTGGCATCCGGGAAGACAAATATGACAACAACAAATGGCTGCAGGAGATCCGGCAGACCTACGAAACCACGGAAAACAGCTTGGTACGGGTGGCTTTTGACGCCTCCGTCACTTATGAAGGCACTTACCTCACCGTCACCGATCCGGATGGTCATTCCTGCAAGGTACGGGGCGCGGCAGCGGAATCCGCCCGCACCCGGGCGCTGACAGAGGAGGAGCTGAAGACCCGGCTCAGCAAGACCGGCGGCACGCCCTACCTCTGCACCCATGTGACCGCCCATATCGACGACGGACTGACCCTGTCTGCCGCCGCCATCAACGCCCTGCGGCGGGATGCGCTGAATCAGCTCACTGCCATCCGTGCCCGGCGGGATCGCCCCCAGCTGGGCAGACCGCCCAAATTCCCTCATTTTGATGGCCGCCGGGAGCATCCCGGTCTGACTGTGCAGGTCACCACCAAGGAGCAGATCACCGGAAAACTGCTAAAAATGAAGCCGGAGGTGCTGTATGTGCCCCTGCACATTCTGGCGCTGGATCCGGTCTTCTGCCACGAATTAAACCGCAAAGTCACCGTGGCCGCGGTGCTGCCCCGGATCGTCCACGACAGTGAGCTGGGTCGGCTGAAGGACGATCTGCGCATGGTCAAGCAGATGGGCGTAAAGGAAGTTCTCGTAGGCAATTTGGGACTGCTGCTCCCCGCCCGGGAGATGGGATTTAAGATCCGGGGCGATTTCGGACTGAATCTTTACAATTCCGGCTCGGTAAATCTGATGCGGGAGCTGCAGCTGAAGTCCGCCACATTAAGCTTTGAGATGACCATGCCCCAGATCCGGGATGTGAGCAAGGCTGTGCCCTGTGAAATTCTGGCTTACGGCCGGCTGCCGCTGATGGTGACGGAAAACTGCCTCATCCGGGGCAGGACCGGAAACTGCACCTGCAATCTGGGTAACACCAAGCTGGTGGATAAGACCGGCGCGGAGTTCCCGGTGATCAAGGATGGCGACAAGTGCCGCAGCATCCTGCTCAACGGCAAGAAGCTCAACTGGCTGGATCGGCAGAACGACCTTGCCCGGCTGGGTCTGTGGGCAGTACGGCTGTACTTCACCACAGAAAACGCAAAAGAGACCGACAGTGTCCTCTCCGCCTACCTCAATCCGCCTCCCTTTGACCCCGGCGCGTGCACCAGAGGTTTGTATCTAAGAGGACTGGACTGATGTCTAAGTGGAAAGATGAACGTTGAAAACGGAAAGTGAATGTATTTCCTGCGGAAATGATTAAAATAGTCGCCTGTGGCGACACCTTAACTTTCCACTTTGCACTTTCAACTTTCAACTTGTATTCCTCTGGCTGAATTATCTTTCAAGGAGTATCTTATGCAACTCATTCTCGCCTCCCAATCACCCCGGAGAAAAGATCTTCTGGGATTATTTCATATCCCCTTTGTGATCCGGGTGGCGGATATTGACGAAGCCATGGACCCCGGCAAAGCACCTTTCGCCGAGGTGGCCCGAGTCAGCCGCTTAAAAGCGCTGGCGGTGGAACGCACAAATGACGATGTGGTCATCGCCGCGGACACCATCGTGGTCTGTGACGGCAAGGTGCTGGGGAAACCCCACACCGAGGAAGAAGCGGTGGAAATGCTTTCCCTGCTTTCCGGGCGGGATCATCAGGTGATGACCGGCGTGACGGTGATCACCGGCGAAAATGAGGAAACCTTTACGGAAGTGACGGACATTCACTTCCGCCCCCTCTCCGAAAAGGAGATCCGCGCCTATGTTGCCACCGGTGAGCCCATGGACAAGGCAGGCAGCTACGGCATCCAGGGCGGCGCGGCGCTGTTCGCGGAAAAAATGGTGGGGGACTACTACAATGTAATGGGTCTGCCGGTGTGCAGACTTTGGCAAGCGGTAAGCCGTTTGGCTCCGCAGATCTTGGAGGGTATGCCATGAAACACTTTTTTACCACAAAAGTCCGCATCGTACTGGTGATCGCCGTCCTGCTCACCGCAGGCATCGCTGTGCTCACCAGCTTAACCGGCATGACCGTTGGCGACCTGTTCGTCAAGGGCGTTCTGACCCCTCTGCGCACCGGTGCCAGTCAGCTTACCGACCAGGCGGAGCAGATCTACAGCTATATGTTCCGGTACGAGGCTCTGGCCGCGGAAAACGAGGCGCTGAAAAATCAGATCTCCCAGATCCAGGACAGCGCCCGGGACGCAGAGTCCATCAAGCGGGAAAATGACCGACTGCGCTCCCTGCTGGAGCTGAAGGAAGCCCACGAAGACTATGTTCTGGTGGACGGCTACATCATCGGCCGCAGCAGTGTGGACTGGACCAACACCCTCACCATCAACCGGGGCACCAACTCCGGCATTGCCACCGGCATGTGCGCCATCACCGCCAACGGCGAAGTGGTGGGTCTGGTGATGGAAGCAGGTACCAACTACTGCATTGTCAAGACCGTGCTGGACTCCTCTTTGGAGATCAGCGCCACCATCTCCTCCTCCGGCTACAGCGGTATGGTGCAGGGTGGCTACACCTCCGGACAGGCGAAAAAGCTGCGGATGGACTATCTGCCCTCTTCTGCCGTCATCCGGAACAATGACCAGGTGGTCACCTCCGGCTCTACCGTGTATCCCCGAAATCTGATCTTAGGTCACGTCATCGATGCGGGCTTCAACGACACCGGTGTTGCCAAGTTTGCGCTGCTGCAGCCTGCTGCGGACATTGACAGCCTGGAACAGGTATTCATCCTCACGGATTTCAACGCGGGGTAACACCATGTTCAGACGAAAGTACGATTTTAAGCCGGATCGCACCGGCACCAGCTTGCTGAACAAGCTTTATTTGACCAAGCGGCAGCGGCTTTCCATCCTCAAATGGTTGCTGTATGCCCTTGTGCTGCTGGCGCTTTCCGTTTTGCAGGATGTGATCTTCTGCCAGCTCACCGTCCGGGGCGCTGCCACGGATCTGGTCAGCGCAGCGATCTTACTGCTTTGCATTATGCTGAGCACCGAAAACTGCGCAGTATTCGCCCTGATCAGCTCTATGTTATTTTACTTTTCCGGCTCGGCGGCAGGCCCTTACAGCATTTTGTTCCTTACAGGCCTGGGCATTCTTTTGAATTTCTTCCGGGCGGGCTACCTGCGGAAAAGCTTCGGCTCTATCATCTTCTGCGCAGCCTTTGCGCTGATGGCCTATGAGCTTATGCTGTTCGTCATCGGACTGTTTCTGGGACATACCATCCCAGAGCGATTTTTATCCTTTTGTATCACCGGCGGTCTTTCTCTGATCGCCATGCCCATTTTGTACCCCATCTTCCTTTCTATCGGCAAAATCGGAGGAGAATCATGGAAAGATTGACCCGTTTCAGAGCAGGAATCCTACTGCTCCTGTTCTGTCTTGTTGTCGGCTTTTTTGCCCTGAAGCTGTATGATATGCAGATCATTCAGACCGGCGGCGAGGTGGACAACACCAAAACCTATACCATCCGCACCCGTGTCAAGGCGGCCCGGGGCGAGATCTTGGACTGCAACGGCAACGTGCTGGTTTCCAATCGGGCCAGCTATGATGTGGTGCTGATCCACTACATCATCATCAGCGCCGAGGGCACCAACGATCATCTTTTAAATCTGGTGAATCTGTGCCGGGAGCGAGAGATCGAGTACATTGATCACTTCCCGATAACAAAAGAAGCACCTTTTGCCTACACCTTAAGTGACTACAATTCCACCTGGCAGGAGTATTTCCTGTCCTATCTGCCGGAAAAGGGTGGCGGTCTGGACTCCGATATCACTGCGCCCCTGCTGATGAAGCGCCTGCGCCAGATCTACAAGATCCCGGAGACCTGGTCCGACGAGGACGCTCGGGCGGTCATCGGTCTGCGCTACGAACTGGATCTGCGGCAGGGCATCGTGCCCAGTCTGCCCTGTTATGTGTTCCTGGAAGACGCCCAGAGTGACGACCTTTCTGCCATTCTGGAGCTGAATATCCCCGGACTGAACACGGAAGCATCCACTGTGCGTGAATACAACACCAAGTATGCCGCCCATGTGCTGGGTTATGTGGGTGCTATGACCCCGAAGCAGTGGGAATACTATAAGGAGCTGGAGGACCAGACCTATTCCATGGACGCCATGGTGGGTCAGAGTGGCTTTGAACTGGCCTTTGAAGAATACCTCCACGGCACCGACGGCTGGCGTATTGATGTGTACTACGCCGACGGCACGCTGAAAGAACAGCACTATCAGGAAGATGCCAACGGCGTGGAGCTGAAGCCCATTGCCGGCAAGAATGTGGAAGTCACCATCGACCTGAATCTCCAGCGGACCGCTGAAGACAGCATGGAAAAGCTGATTGAAGATCTTCGCGCCTCTGCCGTTGACGGCAAAAAGGTGGACGGTGCGGACATCGAAGGCGGCGCGGTAGTGGTCATGGACACCCGGAACGGTCGCGTTCTGGCCTGTTCTAGCTATCCCACCTACGATCTGGGCACCTATTTTGATAATTTTGACTCCTTGCTGGAAGCCGACGGCGCACCGCTGTTTAACCGGGCGTTGCAGGCTGTCTATCCTCCCGGCTCTACCTACAAGATGGTCATGGCCATCGCCGGCATCCACGACGGCTATATTACTTCCAGCAAAACCATCCGCACCCAAGGTAAATACATGAAGTATGCCGCTTCCGGATTTGCCCCCACTTGCCTGGCATGGACCATGAACGGCGGCACCCACGGCTCCATCGATGTGACCGTGGCGCTGCAAAAATCCTGCAACTATTTCTTCTACGATGTGGGCGACCACATTTCTCTTTCCCGTATCGATTCCACCGCCAAGGGCTTAGGTCTGGGTGAACACACCGGTATCGAGCTGGGTGAAAAGATCGGTTTGCGAGCCAATGCAGAGAACAAGGCAAAGCTGAATGAAGGCTCTATCACCGGCGAGGACCGGTGGTATACGGCGGACCAGATCATGGCATCCATCGGCCAGTCCATCAACGAGTTCACCCCCATGCAGCTTTGCTCCTACACCGCCACTCTGGCAAACCGGGGAGTGCGGTACAAGGCCACCTTCCTGAACCGGGTGGTTTCCTCCGATTACCGGCATCTGGAGTATGAAAATCAGCCCCAGATCCTGTCCACTATGGAGATTTCTGACGATGCCTACTACGCCTACCTCACCGGCATGAAACTGGCCGCCACTGCGGGTACTGCTCAGGCGACTTTCGGCAAGTACCCCATCAAAGTTGCCGCCAAGACCGGTACGGCACAGCACTCCGGTGGCACAGAAGCTTCCGACCACGGTGCATTCATCTGCTTTGCCCCCGCGGACCAGCCGGAGATCGCCGTTGTGGTCTACGGCGAGAAGGCCGGTCATGGTACTACCATGGGCCAGATCGCCAAGGCAATTCTGGACACCTATTTCGACAATCCCGAGGTGGGCGATGTGACCACCAACGAAAACCAGATCAGCTAAACACAAGGAGTTTTGCCCATGCTGGATAAACTGACTGCCGTTGCCAACCGGTACGAGGAGCTATGTTTCAAGTCGGAGCAGGCGGATTTCTATGCCGACCCCAAAAAGGCGGCTAAGGAACTGCGGGAAAAGAACGACTTAGAGCCCATCGTCACAGCATTTCACAGCTACAATGCCGCGCTGCAGGAAATGGCAGATGCCCAGGAGCTGATGAGCGACCCGGACATGAAGGAATTCTGCCAGGAAACTTATCAGTCCGCCAAGGAAAAGAGCGAAGAACTTTACCGCGAGCTGCAGATTTTGCTGCTCCCCAAAGACCCCAACGACGAAAAGAGTGTCATCGTGGAGATCCGGGGCGGTGTCGGCGGAGAGGAAAGTGCCCTGTTTGCCCACAGCCTGTTCCGGATGTACTCCATGTACGCCGCCCAAAAGGGCTGGAGCATTGAATTGATGAACTACAGCGACACAGAGCTGGGCGGTGTGAAGGAAGCGGATTTCGTCATCAACGGTCGGGGGGCATACTCCCGGATGAAGTACGAATCCGGTGTTCATCGGGTCCAGCGGGTGCCGGAAACCGAGTCCGGCGGCCGTGTCCACACCTCCACCGCCACTGTGGCGGTGCTGCCGGAGATGGAGGAAGTGGATGTGCAGATCAACCCTGCAGACATCGAGATGCAGGTGTACCGCGCCAGCGGCGCAGGCGGTCAGCATGTTAACAAGACCTCCTCCGCTGTCCGGCTGATCCACAAGCCCTCGGGCATCGTGGTGGCTTGCCAGGAGGAGCGCAGTCAGCTCCAAAACCGGGAAAAGTGTATGCGGATGCTGGCAAGCAAGCTCTACGAGATCGAACAGGAAAAACTTAGCTCCGAAGTCACCGGCATGCGCCGCAGTCAGGTTGGCACCGGCATGCGCAACGAGCGGATCCGCACCTATAATTTCCCCCAGGGACGGGTCACCGATCACCGGGTGGGACTGACCCTTTACAAAATCGACGCCATCATGGATGGCGCACTGGACGAGATCATCGATGCCCTCGCCACCGCCGATCAGGCGGAAAAGCTGGAAAACGCCCAATAATTAGGAGCTACTATGGAATTCATCACAAATTCTCCTGAAGAAACAGAAAAAATCGGAGAAAGACTGGCTAACCTTCTCACCCCCGGCAGGATCATCGCCTATCTCGGGGATCTGGGAGCGGGAAAGACCGCCTTTACCCGGGGACTTGCCCGGGGTCTTGGCTGCCATGACACCGTCACCAGTCCCACTTATACCATCGTCAATGAATATTTAAGCGGCAGACTGCCCCTTTTTCACTTTGATATGTACCGGCTTTCCTCTTCCGACGACCTGTTTGACATCGGCTGGGAGGATTATCTGGAGCGCCACGGCATTTGCGCCGTGGAATGGAGCGAAAATGTGGCAGATGCCATGGAAAACGCCATTTCCGTACGCATCGAAAAGCTAGGCGACGAACAGCGCCGCATCACCATCGAGGGAGGGGAAGACCTTGCTGCTACTGGCATTTGAAACGTCCGCAAAGGCGGCATCCGTCGCCCTTTTTGAAGACGAGACCCTGCTGGGCGAACAGTATCAGAACACCGGACTGACCCACAGCCAGACATTGATGGTCATGGCGGAGTCCTTGCTGACCCAATGCGGAAAAGCACCCCGGGATGTGGAAGCGGTGGCAGTTGCCAACGGCCCCGGCTCCTTCACCGGCGTGCGGATCGGAGCGGCGGCGGCAAAGGGCTTTGCTTGGGGTCGGGAGATCCCGCTCTACGGCGTGTCCACTCTGGAAGCCATGGCGCTGGGTCTGGGTATCCACCAGGGCTATGTCTGCCCCGTGATGGACGCACGAAGAAGTCAGGTGTATAACGCTCTGTTTTATGTAAGCCAAGGAATTTTGGAGCGCCGGTGTGACGACCGGGCGATTGCCTTGGAAGATCTGAAAAAAGAACTGGAAAATTGCCAAGAGCCCGTCTTTCTGGTTGGCGACGGCAGCAATTTGTGTTATAATACGTTATCGGAAGATATCCCCGCCCTGGTGCTGCCCCCGGAAAGCAAGCGCCATCAGCGGGCAGCGGGTGTGGGACTTGCCGCGCTGGAGAAGATCCGCTCGGGCGATCCCGGCGATGCCCACGCCGCCCCCAATTATTTAAGATTGTCTCAGGCCGAGCGGGAACGCCTTGCCCGAGAGCAGAAACAGAAAAAGGAGACTTAAAAATTATGGCTTCCGTACATGTTTTGGAGCATCCCCTCATTCAGCATAAGCTGGCGATTCTCCGCAACAAGAACACCTCCGTCAAGGAATTCCGGGAACTGATCAGTGAGATCTCCGGTCTGATGTGCTACGAGGCGACCCGCAACCTGCCCACCCGGGAGGTAGAGGTACAGACTCCTGTGGCAGTGGCAAAGTGCCGGATGCTGGCAGGTAAAAAGCTGGCCATCGTTCCCATCTTAAGAGCCGGCCTTGGCATGGTGGATGCCATGGTGGACATGATCCCCTCCGCAAAGATCGGCCACATCGGTCTTTACCGGGATCCCGAGACCCATATGCCCGTGGAGTATTACTGCAAGCTGCCGGATGACATCGGAAACCGTGTGGTTTTCGTGGTGGATCCCATGCTGGCTACCGGCGGAAGCGCCATCGCTGCCATTGATTTTCTGAAAAAGCACGGCTGCCGGAACATTGTGATGATGAACGTCATCGGCTGCCCCGAGGGTATCAAGGCTGTGCAGGAAGCCCATCCCGACGTGGAGCTGTATCTGGCTGCCTGCGACGAGAGGCTGAATGACCACGCTTACATCGTTCCCGGTCTGGGCGATGCCGGCGACCGTATTTTCGGCACAAAATAACATTCTGTGGCTCCCTCTGACGAGGGAGCCTTTGCTTAAACCCTATGTTCCAAAATTATTAAAGAAACCGTTGCAAGCAGCCAAAAAGTTTGCTACTATGGTAAAAAGACAAAAGGGGCAGGTGAGACCATGAACCGTAGGGAAGATTATATCGCCGTTTTTGATTCCGGTGTAGGCGGCATCAGTGTGCTCCGCCAGCTCCGTAAGCTAATGCCGGATGAGCGGTTTTTATACTTTGGCGACTCCGCCAATGCCCCTTACGGCAGCCGTTCCAAGGAGGAAATTCGGCAGCTTGCCGGGAATGTAGCTGCTCATTTGGTAAAAAAGGGCATCAAGGCCCTGGTGGTTGCTTGCAATACTGCAACCGCCGCCGCCATTGAAGCTTTACGACAGACCTATCCCGATCTCATCGTGGTAGGCATCGAGCCGGCACTGAAACCGGCTGCGGACAAGTTCCCCGGGGGCTGCGTGGGCGTTCTTGCCACCCCTGCCACATTGCGGGAGGAAAAATTTAAGCATCTTGTGGAGACTTCCTCCAACCACTGCCGGGTGATCTCTCTCCCTGCGCCAGGTCTTTCCGACCTTGTGGAGCAGGGGAAGGGGAGTTCTCAGGAGGCAATCGATCTGCTTCGCCCCATCTTAGAGCCTGTGGCAGGTGAATTGGATGCGCTGGTCTTAGGCTGCACCCATTATCCCTTCGCTGTGGACGCCATCCGTACCATTTTGGGGGATGAGGTCGCACTTCTGGATGGGGGAGAGGGCACTGCCCGGGAGACAAAACGGCGGCTTATGGCTGCGGATCTGCTCTCCGAGGGCGTTGGCGAGATCCGCTGGGAAAACAGCAGCAACGATCCCGCTTTGCTTGCATTATGTGAGACCCTTCTGGCAGATTGAGGAGGACTGGATATGGACAAGGATATTCTGGTCATCGGCATCGCCGGCGGCACCGGCAGCGGCAAGACCACACTTATGAAAAATATTATCAGCCGTTTTGGTGACGTGGTCTCCGTCATCAGCCACGACAATTACTACAAGCGGCTGGACGAACTGACCTACGAGGAGCGGTGTCTGGTCAATTACGATGAGCCCACCGCCTTTGACACCAGCCTGATGGTCTACCATCTGGCGGAGCTGCGCAGTGGCCGTGCTATCGACTGCCCTGTGTACGATTTTACCGTCCACAACCGCAGCGACGAGGTGGTCCGGATCGTTCCCAAGCAGGTCATTATTGTGGAGGGCATCCTGATCTTCGCAGAGGAAGAGCTGCGTGACCTCATGGATATCAAGATTTTCGTGGACACCGACGCGGATGTACGGATCTGCCGCCGGATCAAGCGGGATGTGAACAAGCGGGGCAGGACTCTGGAATCCGTGATCAGCCAGTATCTGACCACCGTCAAACCCATGCACGAAAAATATGTAGAGCCCAGCAAAAAGCACGCGGATATCGTAGTGCCCGAGGGCGGTAAAAATTTTGTTGCGTTGGACATGATTATCGGGCGCATCCAGAAGCATCTGGACGGCGCTGACCTGTAAAGAAAGTTTTGGTGACACTATGAGTACCCCTATGAATGCCCAGTGCTATATTTGCCACTTCAAGCGCAATGTGGAGCGGGCGCTGTCCCTGGGCAGTGAGGAAACTGCCACCGCCTTTGCCAAGGAACTGATGGCGCTGTACCTCTCCGCCCCGGCGGATGTCAGCTCCCCCTGGTTTGGCCCCGGTGTTGCGGCGCTGTTTGACAAGTATTACCATGTGGGCCGGGATCGCTACCGCAAGGAAAAGGAAGATTCCAACCGTTATGTGATGGAGCGGCTGTCCCAGATCCGGGACCGGGTAGAAAAAGCGGAAGATCCGGTGTACGCCGGTCTGCAGAACGCCATTTTGGGCAATTACATTGATTTTGCCGCGCTGCAGGAGCAGGTCAGCTTTGAAAAGCTGGACGCCATGCTGCTGCAAGCGGAAGATATCAGCCTGGATAAAGAAGTTTACCACCAGCTTTGCGCCGAGCTGGAATCCGGAAAAGAGCTGCTTTACTTAACGGACAACGCCGGTGAAATCGGCTTTGACCGGATCTTTGCGGAGCAGATTCAAAAGAAGTACCCCCATCTGACCATCACTTTCTGCGTCCGGGGCGGCCCGGCACAAAACGATGCCACCCGGGAGGATGCCCTGGCGGTGGGGATTCCTTTCCCCATTATCGACAACGGCAACACCATTGCCGGCACCCAGCTGGATCAGCTGAGTGAGGAAGCCAGGCAGGCCATGGAGCGCTCCGATGTGATCCTCTCCAAGGGTCAGGGTAATGCGGAAACCCTGCTGGGCTGCGGCTGCAATATTTACTATGCCTTCATGGTAAAATGCCAACGGTTTGTCGACCTGTTCCAAAAGAAAAAGCTGACCCCCATGCTGGTAAGAGAAAAACAGTAAAATCCATGCCCGGCAGAGTTTTTCTGCCGGGCATTTTTTATTTTCCCCTTTACGGAAAGGAAAAAATGTTGTACAATAAATTATCATGGGAAGTTTGGGGGTGTTTCGCTTGCGCTGCATCAAATGCGGACAGAAACTGCGGCGGCATCAGGTTTTTTGCGATGACTGCCAAGCGGGTATGCTGGATTACCCTGTTGCGCCCGGCACGCCCATTCAGCTCCCCAAAAGAGTCGCTCCCACACAAGGGAAAAAGAAAGACTCCCGGCAAAAAAAGCCCCTTTCCCCGGAAGAAAAGGTGGTGCGGCTGCGTTCCTCTGTCCGGCTGCTGACATTGGGACTGATCGCTGCGGTGCTTGCTTTTGCTGTAGCGGCACTCCTGCTGTTAAACCTGTTAGATCAACGGGACACGCAAAGAGAGATCGGACAGAACTACAGCACCGTAGCACAGGAAACATGAATGTTTCACGTGAAACATTCACAAAAGCAACATTTCCGGTGTTTCACGTGAAACACCGTTTTGAGGAAGTACATTATGGGTAAAATCATCGCTGTGGTCAACCAGAAGGGCGGCGTAGGCAAAACCACCACCTCTGTGAATTTGACCGCCTGTCTTCACGATCTGGGACTGAAAGTCCTGCTTTGTGACTTTGACCCCCAGGCCAATGCCACTTCCGGCATTGGCATTGAGAAGAGAAAAATCAAAAAGTCCGTTTACGACACCATCATCAACGACACCCCCGCCCGGGAGGCCATCGTGTCCACCAAGTTTGGCGATGTACTGCCGTCTTCTGCCGATCTGGCAGGCGCGGGTGTGGAGCTGGTGACTATCGAGCGCCCGCATTTCCGTCTAGCAGACGCATTGGCGCAGGTAAAGGATCAGTACGATCTGATTTTGATCGACTGCCCGCCCTCGCTGGAAATGCTGACGCTGAATGCCCTGGCGGCCTGCGACGGAATTCTGGTGCCGGTGCAGTGCGAATACTATGCGCTGGAGGGTCTGTCCGACTTGATGAGTACCATGCGGATGGTGAAAAAGCGGATCAATCCCGGTCTGGAGATCTTCGGCGTGGTTCTAACCATGTTCGATGGCAGAACCAATTTCTCCACCCAGGTAGCCCAGGAAGTCCGCCGCCATTTCCCCGGCAAGGTCTGCGCAACGGTGATTCCCAGAAATATCCGGCTTGCCGAAGCCCCTAGCCACGGTGTGCCGGTGACGGTATATGACCGCTCCAGCCGGGGCGCTGCCGCTTATAAGCAGGTAGCGGAAGAACTCAGCAAAAAACTCTGAGAAAGGGTGAATTTATGGCATCACAAAAAGGATTAGGCAAGGGTTTGGGTGCACTTCTGGGAGATTTCCACGAGGAAAATACCGAAAAAAGTCCCTATCAGCTCCTCCCTTTGCACAAAGTAGAACCCAATCGCAATCAGCCCCGGCAGGATTTTGACGAGGAAGCGCTGCAGGCGCTGGCGGATTCCATCGTCCAGCACGGCGTGATCCAACCACTGACGGTGCGGGAACTGCCCTCCGGGTATTACCAGATCATCGCCGGTGAACGCCGTTGGCGGGCATCCCGTCTGGCGGGGTTGAAAGAGATTCCCGCCGTGATCGTGGAAGCGGACGATCGGGAAACCATGGAAATGGCGCTGATCGAAAACCTCCAGCGGCAGGACCTGAATCCCGTGGAAGAAGCCTTGGGCTATGAAAGTTTGATAAAGGATTACGGTCTGACCCAGGAGCAGGCTTCCAGCCGGGTGGGTAAATCCCGCAGCGCCGTGGCAAATGCCCTGCGGCTGCTGAATCTGGCTCCCGAGGTGCTGGAAAAAGTCCGTAGCGGCGAACTTTCCGCCGGTCATGCCCGGGCAGTGCTGAGTCTGAAGACCGAAAAGCAGCAGATCTCTGCAGCCCAGAAGATCATGGCACTGGGCCTTTCTGTCCGGCAAGCAGAGCTTCTGTGTAAGAATATGTCCAAAGAGCCCAAGGAAACTCCTCCCCGGCAGCTACGGATCGATTACATTGGCGAGTGCGAAAAGCAGCTGAGCAAGCACCTTGGTCGCGGCGTCAAGATCGTCAGCGGCAAGCGCAAGGGTCGCTTTGAATTAGAGTTTTACGGTCAGGAAGACCTGCAGAAGCTGTTGGATGCCCTAATGAAACTATCTAAATAAAAGGAGAGAGAATTATGGAAAAGAAACTGTACCGTTCCAGAACCAACAAGAAGATCGCAGGTGTTTGCGGCGGTCTGGTAGAATACTTGGGTTTAAAAATTGACACGAATGTCATTCGGCTGATCTGGGCACTGCTGTGCCTGGGGGGCGGGATCGGTCTGCTGGCGTATATCGTCTGCGCGCTGGTGATCCCCGAAAAGCCCGACGATGACATCATCGATGTGGAGTAAGCCCAAACTTAAGGAGAAGTAACATGCTGGATATTAAGAAGATCAAGGAAAATCCCGATGCCGTCAAGGCAGGACTCAAGGCAAAAGAGGTGGACTGCGACGCCATCGTGGATCGGATTCTGGAGCTGGATGTGCAGGTTCGCGCACTGAAGACCTCCACCGAGACCAAAACCGCAGAAAAGAACAAGCTTTCAAAGGAAAACGGCAAGCTGTTCGGTCAGAAAAAGGGCGCTGAAAAGCGGGGCGAAGACGTTTCCGCCATCGACGCACAGATAGGTGCCAATATGGCCGCCTCCGTCGCCATCGACGAGGCCATTGCGGACGACAAACTGAAGCTCCGTGAGCTGGACGAGCAGTTTTATGCTGCTATGCTTTCCCTGCCCAACCTGCCCGACAGCGACCTGCTTCCCGGTGGCAAGGAGAACAACGAGCCCCTGCGCTACATCGGTGAAAAGCACTCTTTTGACTTTGAGCCCAAGCACCATGTGGACCTGTGCACCGATCTGGGTCTGATTGACTACGAGCGGGGCGTCAAGCTGGCAGGCGCCGGCAACTGGATGTACACCGGCATGGGCGCACGGCTGGAGTGGGCGCTGCTGAACTACTTCATCGACACCCACACCGCCGACGGCTATGATTTCATCCTGCCTCCCCACATGCTGGAGTACCAGTGCGGTCTGACTGCCGGTCAGTTCCCCAAGTTTGCCGACGAGGTGTTCAAGATCGCCAACCATCCCACCGAGGGCGGCACCTTCTATATGCTCCCCACCGCCGAGGCGGCGCTGGCATCTGTATACCGTGACGAAATTCTGACGGAAGCCGATCTTCCCAAGAAGTTCTTCGCCTACACTCCCTGCTTCCGCAGGGAGGCCGGTTCCCACCGTGCCGACGAGCGGGGCATGGTCCGCGGTCACCAGTTCAACAAGGTAGAGATGTTCCAGTTCACCACCGCCGAAGGCTCTGACGAAGCTTTCGAGGAGTTGGTGAAGAAGGCAGAGAATCTGGTTGCCGGTCTGGGTCTGCATTTCCGTACCGTCAAGCTGGCTGCAGGCGACTGCTCCGCATCCATGGCACGGACCTACGACATTGAGATCCTGATCCCCTCCATGAACGGCTATAAGGAAGTTTCCTCTGTTTCCAATGCCCGGGATTACCAGGCCCGCCGGGGCAACATCCGCTACCGCCGCGCTGACGGAAAGATCGACTTCGTTCACACCCTGAACGGCTCCGGTCTGGCAACCAGCCGTATTTTCCCTGCCATCGTGGAGCAGAACCAGAGAGCTGACGGCTCCGTGGTGGTACCCGAGGTGCTGCGTAAGTATCTGGGCGGCCAGGAAGTCATCGAAAAGAAATAATTATGTAAACCAAGTGCAGAGGTTTCTGCACCTTACATAACAGAAAGGAAGACAGAAATATGAGTAAGAAAAACGGAAAATCCCTGTGGGGGGAATTTACTGAGTTTGCCATTAAGGGCAACGCCATGGCGCTGGCTGTTGGTACTATCATCGGCGGTGCATTCAGCACCATCACCAAAAGCCTGACCAACGATCTGATCATGCCCATCGTCAACATTTTCCTGGGCGGCGCAGATTTCAGCGACTTTAAGATCAAGCTCCCCCGGATGCCCTGGGTCGAGCCTACATATGAACTGGTGGTGGACGAAGCCGGCAACGAGGTTTCCAAAATCGTGGAAAACTATCTGACCGTGGGCAATTTCATCTCCGCTGTCATCAATTTCTTTATTCTGGCTCTGGTGGTGTTCCTGATCGTCAAGGGCATCAATGCTCTGACCGAAATCGGCAAGAAGAAGGAAGAAGCCCCCGCTGCGCCCCCCGCACCTCCCGCTCCCAGCGCAGAGGAGCTGCTCCTCACCGAGATCCGCGACCTGCTGAAGGAAAAGAACTGATATATTATTTGACAAATAAATCCAGCGGATTTATAATAAATCTGTTGAGCATTTCACACTACTGAATGAGAAGGAAGGATCGCAGTATGTTTAAGATCGTTCGTAAGAAGGAGCTGAACGCCTCCGTCACCCTGATGGAGATCGAAGCACCCTTCGTTGCAAAAAAGGCCCAGGCCGGTCAGTTCATTATTTTCCGTATCGATGAGCAGGGCGAGCGTGTTCCTCTGACCATTGCCGGCTACGACCGGGAAAAGGGCACCGTTACCATCATTTTCCAGAAGGTCGGTTTCTCTACCATCGCTCTGGGCAACTTGAACGAAGGCGATTACATTCGCGACTTCGTCGGTCCTCTGGGTAAGCCCACCCACACCGAAGGCATCAAGCGGGTCTGCGTGGTTGGCGGCGGCGTCGGCTGCGCCATCGCACTGCCCTCTGCCGCGGCTTTCAAGGAAGCCGGCGCTGAGGTGGATGTGGTGGTCGGTTTCCGGAACAAGGACATCGTCATTCTGGAGGACGAGTTCAAGGCCGTTTCCGACAATATGTATCTGATGACCGATGACGGCTCCTACGGCGAGCAGGGCTTTGTTACCGTGAAACTGCAGCAACTGCTGGAGAGCGGCCGGAATTACGATGCCGTTCTTGCCATCGGCCCCATTCCCATGATGAAGTTCGTCTGCAAGACCACCGAGCCCTTCGGCGTCAAGACCATGGTTTCTCTGAACCCCATTATGGTCGACGGCACCGGCATGTGCGGCGGCTGCCGCGTTACCGTGGGCGGCGAAGTGAAGTTCGCCTGTGTTGATGGCCCGGAATTTGACGGACATCAGGTGGATTTTGCGGAACTGATGAACCGCAACAGCCTGTACCGGGGCAGAGAGGCAGAAGTGTCTGAAAAGCACGCCTGCCGGATAGAAGCCATGGGAAAAACCCTGATTCAGTAAGGAGGAATTGCAAAATGGCAAATATGACTTTGACAAAAACCCCTATGCCTGAGCAGGATCCTCAGGTTCGTGCCCGGAATTTTAAGGAAGTTGCTCTGGGCTATACCCCGGAAATGGCCATTGAGGAGGCTAACCGCTGCTTGGGGTGCAAAAATCCCAAGTGCGTGGAGGGCTGCCCGGTAAACGTGCGCATTCCCGAGTTTATCAAGAAAATTCAGGAGGGTGACTTCAAGGCTGCCTATGAAATCGTAACCTCTAGCAACGCCCTGCCTGCGCTGTCCGGCAGAGTCTGTCCCCAGGAGAGCCAATGCGAGAGCAAGTGTGTCCGGGGCATCAAAGGTGAGCCGGTGGCCATTGGCCGTCTGGAACGGTTTGTGGCAGACTGGTATCGGGAAAACGTGCAGGAAATGGCGTGAAATACAGAATCCAACGGACAGAAGGTGGCCGTGGTGGGCAGTGGTCCTGCCGGTATGACTGCCGCTTCCGACCT
>JAZNJN010000034.1:0-8551 GCA_045578025.1 Faecousia sp.
GGCTCCCTTGTGTAAAGGGAGCTGTCAGCCGAAGGCTGACTGAGGGATTGTCACAACCCCTCCGCCCCTAACGGGGCACCTCCCCTTACACAGGGGAGGCTCGCGCTTCGCGCTCCGTTACTCGCATAAACGATCATTTACCTTAGGAAACACTGATGGATTTGCGCATGGCGCAGATCGCGCCTTTTTCCAGCCGGGAGACCTGGGCCTGGGAGATACCCAATGTGCCGGCTACCTCCATCTGGGTCTTGCCGTCGTAAAACCGCAGAGAGAGGATCTGCTTTTCCCGGTCATTTAAATTCCGGAAAGCATTTTGCAGAGTGATATGCTCCATCCAGTGATGCTCGGTGTTTTTTGTATCCTTTACCTGATCCATCACCGTCAGCGGGTCACCGCCGTCGGAATAAACCGGATCGTAAAGACTCACCGGAGCGCAGACCGCGTCCAGTGACTCGCTTACATCCTCCAGAGGAAGATCCAGTTCTTTTGAGATCTCCTCCAAAGTTGGCTCTCTGCCCAGCTTGGCCAGCAGCGCCTCTTTGCATTGCAATACCCGGTAGGCAACGTCCCGGATGGAGCGGGACACCCGGATGGCGCTGTTATCCCGGAGGTAACGCCGCACCTCTCCGGCAATCATGGGAACGCCATAGGTGGAAAAACGGACTTGCTTGGTAGGGTCAAAGTTGGAAATCGCTTTGATGAGACCGATACAGCCGACCTGAAACAGGTCGTCGGGGTTTTCGCCTCGTTTGTCAAATCGCTGGATCACGGAAAGCACCAGTCGAAGGTTTCCCTCGATCAGCGCCTGCCGTGCATTTTCGTCGCCGTCTTTTGCTTTCAGAAGAAGTTCATCCATTTGCGCATGGGACAGGTGGTTTAAGCGGGCGGTATTCACACCGCAGATCTCTACTTTTCCCTGCATGGTGGGCCTCCTGTGTGGAAAATGGTTGTTACCAGTATTTCCATTCGGCGGCGATTGATACCTTTGGGAGTTTTCAACAAAAATTTTCGCCCGGTTTTCGGGATGGGTCGGTCTATGGGGACAGGAAACAAAATATCCCTAACTTTTTCGGCAAAAACAGAGAAAAAAACGGGGGTAGTTTTCGTTTCCGTAATACTGTTACAAAGCTGTAACACAGGGGAAAAAGGTTGAAAAAATACCCTGCTTCCCATGGGGATAACACCGGGAAAAACGGGAAACAAGGGTTGAAAGCTATGACTTTTCCCCATTATCCACAGCCTTTTCCACAGGGAGGCTTTTTGATAAGAACATCGGATAAGATTATTATCGGTTGACATAACGGGTTTTAGACAACCTTCGACAAAATGCCGGTTTTTTCGCAGTAATCATTTTCGACAATGGCTATTTTTTGCGTCGTAAAAATAGGACTTGACAAAATATTTTCCATAAAAAAGCAGTATGAAATCCCCGCGAAAACCGGTTTTTTGAAAAAAATTAAAAAAAGGGATTGATTTTATGAAGAGTAGGCGTTATAATGCGTATCTGTATGAATAACTTTCGAGAACGGGAGGTGTAAAAAAGATGCCCAACATCAAGTCCTCTAAGAAGGATGTCATTTCTTCCAAGATCGCTTACGAGAAGAACAAGGCAAACAAGTCTGCTCTGAAGACTGACCTGAAGAAGTTCGACGCTGCGCTGGAGTCCGGTGACAAGGCTGCCGCTGAGGCTGCTTACAAGGTCGCTGTCAAGGCTGTGGACCAGGCTGTCAACAAGGGTCTTCTGCACAAGAACAATGCTGCCCGCAAGAAGAGCGGCATGACTCTGAAGCTGAACAAGCTGGCCTGATTTCTCTGAAAATATCTCCCTCCCGACTTAATCCGGAGGGAGTTTTTTCATTTTCCCCCTGCGGATCTTTTGACGCACCTGTTCAGGATACAAGCCTTGAGGTATACCCGATACATCGGCGGCTTGTATCCTTTCATCTGCGCCAAAATCTCTCGCAGGGGCGGATCTTTTGTTTAAGTTGAAAGTTGACAGTGGAAAGTGGACAGTTATGGTATTGCCTTCGGCAATAAATTTAAAATTGTGCGCGTAGCGCACACGATTACTGTCAACTGTCAATTGTCCACTGTCAACTTACTCGTGGTGATTACAAATTTGAATTTTTTCCATAGCTATGCTATACTGATCAAAAAGGGAGGTGGCACCGTGGCAAGACTCAGTGATCCCGTTACCATTTTGCAGGGTATCGGCCCGGCGAAGGCAAAGCAGTTTGCCAATCTGAATATCTACACCCTGGGCGATTTGATTTGTCATTTCCCCAGAGGATATGAGGACCGGACGAAGCTTGTGACCATCGATAAGCTGGAGGTGGATGTTCCCGCCTGCTTTAAGGCCATGGTGATGAACACTCCCCGTACCAATCATATCCGCAAGGGTCTGGATGTGACCAAGGTGCAGATCGCCGACGGCACAGCCCGGCTCACGGTGACCTTCTTTAATAATAAGTATGCTGCCCAGACGCTACGCTATGGGCAGGAGTATATCTTCTACGGCGCGGTGACGGGAGATTTTATCGGATATAGTATGACCAATCCGGTTTTTGAAACCTTAGAGTCCCAGCCGGTGACCACCCGGCGGGTGCTGCCGGTGTATCCGCTGACGGCGGGCTTGAGCAACGCCGCCATGTTAAAGGCGGTGCGGCAGGCTCTCGCGATTTGCGACCCTCCGGAGGAGGTGCTGCCGGAATCGGTGCGCCGGGAATTTGGGATTCTGGGCGCGGACCGGGCGTACTATGCCATCCATGAGCCCCAGTCCATGGCAGAAGCGGAGCTGGCGAAAAAGCGGCTGATCTTCGAGGAGTTCTTCGTATTTTCCGCGGGACTTGCCCTGATGCGGGCCTCCCGGGCGAAGAAAACATGTACTCCGTACCGATACATGGATTTAATGCCTTTTCACCTTGCACTGCCTTTTACCTTGACCAATGCTCAGGTGAAAGCGGTCAGTGAAATTGCAGAGGATATGTCTAAGGGCACACCCATGAATCGGCTGGTGCAGGGCGATGTGGGCAGCGGCAAGACCATGGTGGCGGCAGCGGCGGCCTATGTGACCGCGAAAAACGGCGCGCAATCTGCACTGATGGCGCCTACAGAGATCCTTGCGGAGCAGCACTATCAATCCTTGTCCAAACTATTTGCCCCCATGGGCATCCGGGTGGGACTGCTCACCGGCTCTATGACCCCCAAGCAGAAAAAGCTGATTCGGGAAGCAATCGAAGCAGGGGAGATCGATCTGGCGGTGGGTACTCACGCCCTGCTCACCGATGCCACCCGTTTTGGGAATTTGGGTCTTGTGATCGCCGACGAACAGCACCGGTTCGGTGTTGCCCAGCGGTCCAAGCTGTCTGCCAAGGGAAATGACCCCCATCTTCTGGTGATGTCGGCGACCCCCATTCCCAGAACCCTGGCACTTTTAATGTACGGCGATCTGGATGTGTCCGTCATCAACGAGTTGCCTCCCGGCAGAGAGCCGGTGGATACCTTCCTGGTAGGGGAGAGCTACCGATCAAGGATCAATGCCTTTATCCGCAAGCAGGTGGAGGAGGGGCATCAGTGTTTCGTGGTCTGTCCTGCGGTGGAGGAAAACGAAGACCTGGGCATCAAGGCGGCCACAGTTTGGGCAGAAACCTTGCAGAAAACTGTGTTCCCCGACCTGCGGGTTGCGTTGCTCCACGGACAGATGAAGGGTGCGGAAAAGGAAGCTACGATGGCGTCCTTTGCCCGGGGAGAGGCGGATGTTCTGGTTGCCACCACGGTGATCGAGGTGGGCGTGGATGTGCCCAATGCCACCTTGATGGTCATTGAGGATGCGGACCGGTTTGGCCTTTCTCAGCTCCATCAGCTTCGGGGTCGGGTAGGCCGGGGCGGCAGCAAGAGCTACTGCATTCTCACCTCCCACAATAAAAATCAAGAAACCCAGCTGCGACTGAAAGCCCTGTGCAAGACCACCGATGGCTTTAAAATTGCAGAAGAGGACTTAAAGCTTCGCGGTCCCGGCGATTTCTTCGGCTCGAGGCAGTCGGGTCTGCCCACCTTCCGGGTGGCGAATTTGAGCATGGATCTGCAGACCCTAAAGGATGCTCAGGCGGCATCCGCCCGGTGGATCGACGACGAGGGAACTGCCGCAACACCCGAGGGAATGGCATTGCGCCGGCGGATCGGTGAGCTGTTTTTGCGTGCCGAGGGTACCATGAATTGACGGAAAATTGACGAATACTTAATAATTGTGTAATAAATGACCACAGATATGTAGAAAATGGTATATCTGTGGTCATCTTTTTTGGAATATTAAGAAATTTCTAAAAAATGCCCTTGTAACTTTTTTGTAAATGTTGTAAAATAGTATAACTGGCAATTTGCGAAATTTTCGAATGTATTTGGTTTCCGGAGGTAATCTATTATGGAAAAGCCTATTGTTTTGGTTATTATGGACGGCGTGGGCAAGGGCGACGGCGGCAGCGGCGATGCTGTTGTGGTTGCCAAGACTCCTACGCTGGACAATTTGCTTAACACCTGCCCCCATACTTACCTGAAGGCCCACGGCACTGCCGTCGGTCTGCCCAGCGATGAGGATATGGGTAACTCCGAGGTGGGTCACAACGCCCTCGGCTGCGGTCAGGTCTATTCCCAGGGCGCGAAGCTGGTGGGTGAGTCCATCGAAAACGGCGCGCTGTACGCATCCGCCACTTGGCAGGATCTTATCGCCAACGCCAAGGAGAACAAGGCGCTGCACTTTATCGGTCTGCTGTCCGACGGCAATGTCCACAGTAACATAGCCCATCTCATCGCCTTGCTGAAGCAGGCAAAGGCAGAGGGTGTGAAGAAGGCTTACTGCCACAGCCTGCTGGATGGCCGTGATGTGCCGGCTACCTCCGCCCTTGAGTATGTGGGTCAGCTGGAGAATGTGCTGAAGGAGCTGAACACCGATGACTGCGATTACGCCATTGCTTCTGGCGGCGGCCGTATGCAGGTCACCATGGACCGGTATGAAGCCAACTGGGGCATGGTGGAAAAGGGCTGGCGCACCCATGTCCAGGGCGAGGGCCGGCAGTTTGCCTCTGCCGCTGAGGCCATTGAGACCTACCGTGCAGAGACCGGCTGCATCGACCAGGACCTGCCTGCTTTCGTGGTGGCAAGAAACGGCGCGCCTGTTGCGAAGATCGCAAACGGCGACAGCGTGATCCTGTTCAACTTCCGTGGTGACCGGGCGCAGGAGATATCCCTTGCCTTCGACCGCAAGGACTTCGATAAGTTCGACCGCCCCGGCTATACCGGTGTAAAGTTTGCCGGTATGCTCCAGTATGACGGTGACCTGAACATCCCCGAAAATTATCTGGTCCAGCCCCCTGTCATCAAGAACACGCTGACTGAGGTGCTGTGCGAGGCCGGCATCCATGAGTATGCCGTGTCCGAGACCCAGAAGTACGGCCATGTGACCTATTTCTGGAACGGCAACCGCAGCGGCAAGGTAGACGATGCGCTGGAGGTCTACGAGGAGATCCCCTCCGCTGTGATTCCCTTCGAGCAGGCACCTGCCATGAAGTCCAAGGAGATCACCGAGAAGATGGTGGCAGCCATGGCTTCCAAGAAGTTCCAGTTCCTGCGTTGCAACTACCCCAACGGCGATATGGTTGGCCACACCGGTGTCATGGAGGCAGTTGTCTATGCCATGGAGTGTGTGGACAGCGGTCTGAAGGCGATTCTCGACGCAGCGGACAAGTACGGCTACACCGTGCTGATCACCGCTGACCACGGCAATGCCGACCAGATGACCGAGACCAAGAAGGGCAAGACTTCCGTCCGCACCGCCCACTCCTTAAACCCCGTTCCCTTTATCATCTATGATAAGGACCATGACTGGAAGATCGCCGAGGGCAGCTACGGCCTTGCCAATGTGGCTCCCACGGTTGTGAAAATGATGGGACTGACCGCACCTTCCTGCTGGGAAGAGAGCATGGTCTAACCCAAAACTGATTAGGAGGTACTGATTATGATCCGTCACAACAATGAAAATGGCTCTGTCAATGTCAGCACCAGCGTTTATACCGACATTGCCGGCACTGCCGCAAGCAACTGCTTCGGTGTCAAGGGCATGGCTGCCCGCTCCGTCAAGGATGGCGTGTATCATCTGCTGCGCAAGGAATCCATGTCCAAGGGCGTCAGCGTAGAGTTCCACGAGGACGACTCCATCTCCATCGACCTGCACATTATGGTGGACACCGGTGTGAATCTCACCGCCGTGGGCGAAGCCATCATCGAGCGGGTGAGCTATGAGGTCGCCAACTGCACCGGCACCAAGGTCCGTGCAGTCAATGTGTATATCGATTCTGTGATGATCGGTTGATTCGGAGGTACGAGGATTTGAGACAGACAATCAACGGCGCCGAGTTCCGCAGACTGATCATCAACGCGGCGGCTTCTATTGAAATCAACAAGCAGGCTCTGAACGAGCTGAATGTGTTCCCTGTGCCCGACGGTGATACGGGTACCAATATGTCCATGACCATCAACTCTGCTGCTGCGGATCTGCGCAAGGTGGAAGATCCTTCTCTGGAGAAGGCTGCCGGCACTGCCGCTTCTGCCATGCTGCGGGGCGCCAGAGGCAACTCCGGTGTGATTTTGTCCCTGCTGTTTAGAGGCATCTCCAAAAAGCTCAAGGGCGCGGATCACTGCGACGGTGTGCTGTGGGCAGCTGCTCTGCAGGAGGGCGTGGATGCCGCTTACAAGGCAGTTATGAAGCCTGCCGAGGGCACGATCCTGACTGTTGCCCGTCTGGCTGCCGCCAAGGCGAAGCAGGCAGCCCAGGAGAACAACTATTTTGAATTTGTCCATGCCGCTGCCATCGAGGAAGCCAAGGTGGCACTGGCCAACACCGTCAACCAGAACCCTGTCCTGAAGAAGGCGGGTGTTGTGGATGCCGGCGGCAAGGGCTGGCTGGTGGCGCTGGAGGCTATGATGCTGGCGCTGCAGGGCGAGGATATTGTGGTGCCCGAGGGTGTCGCTGCCGATGTGAAGGAGTCCGCGGATTTCAGCGACTTTGACACCGATGACATCACCTTTACCTACTGCACCGAGTTTATCATCCAGCGGGAGAACGAAAACGATCCCGAAAAGCTGAGAGAGTTCCTCTCCAGCCTGGGCGACAGTCTGGTGCTGGTGGACGATGAGGAGATCATCAAGGTCCATGTCCACACCAACGACCCCGGCAAAGCTCTCCATGAGGCCATTGATTACGGCTCTTTTGTCACCGTGAAGATCGAGAATATGCGCCTGCAGCATACCGAGAAGGTCATGAGCGAGCAGGAGCTGGCACCCAAGATCGCAGAGCCTGTCAAGCCCATCGGCGTGGTTTCCGTCTGCGTGGGAGACGGCATCGGCGAGGTATTTAAGAATCTGGGCGTGGACGGCCTCATTTCCGGCGGCCAGACCATGAACCCCAGCACTCAGGACATTCTGGAAGTGGTGAACACTGTTCCTGCGGAAACTGTCTATGTGCTGCCCAACAACAAGAACATCATCATGGCGGCTGAGCAGGTCAACGCGCTGACCCCCAAGAATGTGGTGGTCATCCCCTCCAAGACCATTCCCCAGGGCATCACTGCCATGCTGAACTTCAACCCCGAGGGCGAGAACGAGGAGAATATCGCCGCTATGACCGATGCGCTGGCTACGGTGGACACCATGCAGATCACCTATGCCGCCCGGAACTCTGACTTCGACGGTCACGACATCCACGAGGGTGACTATCTGGCCCTCTACGGCAGCGCTCTGTTTGGCACCAGCAAGGATATCAAGGTGCTTCTGAAGGCGCTGGCAGAAAAGGTCCGGGATACCGGTAAGGAATACATCACCATCTATTACGGCGCGGATGTGAAGGAAAAGCATGCCCAGAAGGCAGCAGAGCTGTTCCAGCAGATCTGCCCCGATGCGGATGTGAATCTGCTGAGCGGTGGTCAGCCGGTGTATTATTATCTGATTTCTGCGGAATAATCAATAAGAAATGCCCACTGCCCGAATGGGCGGTGGGCATTGGTTTTCATTCTCGGCATATGCTATAGGAGCAAGGGGAAAGGAGGACGGCTATGGAATTTTCCAAAGGCGGACTGATTGGAAAAGCCACATTTTATGCCCGGCGCATCCGGGATATGCAGATCCCCGGGCATGCAGCCAATGCAGGGTATTTCATCGTGCTGTCGGTGTTTCCGGCGCTGGTTCTGATCCTCAGTTTGCTGCGTTATACGCCTCTGGATGCAGGAGACTTGCTTTCCTTGTTGGAGGGTTTTCTTCCGGCGGCGCTGATGAGCGCGGCGGAGAATCTGATCATCAGCACCTATGCCCATACTTCCACTGCCATGGTTTCTGTATCTGCCATCGGTGCGTTGTGGTCTGCCAGTCGGGGCATTTATGCATTGCTCACCGGTCTTAACACCATCTACGGCGTGGAAGAAGACCGGGGGTATTTTCACACAAGGCTCATCAGCGTGGTATACACCTTCGGCTTTCTGGTGGTGCTGATTTTGACATTGGTACT
>JAZNJN010000035.1:0-4618 GCA_045578025.1 Faecousia sp.
GGCCTGTTGGGGCAGAGGGAGGGCATCAATTATCCCGGTTGGTATAACTCCATCTCTGCTACATATTTCTGTAACGCCAATATGTGCATGATCGGATCACTTTGCTTGTGCGCCTTTTTCCTGTTCACCTACAAGGGATATGATTTGGGCGATAGGTTGTTGACCATGACTGCTGCTGTTTCGGCATTGCTGATCGTGGCTTGCCCCTGTGATGCGAGTCCTGCGAAGCATCTTGGCCTGCTGGCGCTGCCGGCTAGGGTGTCCAGCACCATCCACGATGTTTCGGCGGCAGTGCTGTTCGTTTCCTTTGCTCTGATGATCCTTACACAGTTCACGAAGGGCAATCAGAAGCGAAAGAACATCATCTACCGCATTTGCGGATGGATCATGGTAGCGGCAATGGCGCTGGTGGTCGCGGACCGGTATTTTGCTACCCCTGCATACATGACCATGGTTTATGAGTTTATCATGTTGGAAGCCTTTGCCGTGGCATGGATCACCAAAAGCGGAGCTATTAACAAAGCTGAAAAATGAAGTAATACTGAAAGAAATGAACACCCCCTCTCCGGATCATCAGTCCGGGGAGGGGGTGTTTTTGTTTTTGACATCAATTTTGACATCAAAACGGCACACACATCACCACTAAATCACATGTTTTCGCAATTCAAAAAACCGGAGGGAAAAAGAAAAAACCGCTAAAAATGCCCTGTTTCCAAGGAGTTTTAGCGGTTTTCCTAATGGTACGCCGAAAGGGACTCGAACCCCCGACCTACTGATTCGTAGTCAGTCACTCTATCCAACTGAGCTATCGGCGCATAGACGCTTCTTCCAAAGCGCCTGTATATACTAGCACAGCTTTTCCCAAAATGCAAGTCCTTTTTTTGAAAAATTACGGATTATTTTTAGAGTGCCTATATGGGATGCGTTTTTTCCTGGAGTACCGGACGGATATATGACAACCGCATTGACAGCACCCCTTGCGCTGATGTAAACTATTAAAGAAAAGAGGTGGCGCAATGGAGAAAAATATCTTGAAAAAGCTGCCCGATGCGCTGCTTCCCTGGTACGATGCGAATAAAAGGGAGCTGCCTTGGCGGGCAGACAAAGACCCCTACCACGTCTGGCTGTCGGAGATCATGCTCCAGCAGACCCGGGTGGAGGCGGTAAAAGGCTACTACGCCCGTTTTTTGGCTGCTCTGCCGAGTGTTTCTGCTCTGGCGGAATGTGACGATGATGCTCTGCACAAGCTGTGGGAGGGCCTTGGTTATTACAGCAGGGTGCGGAATTTGAAAAAGTGTGCTCAAGTGCTCATGGAGCGTTACGACGGTGAATTCCCCAAAAGTTACGAAGGTGTGCTGGCGTTGCCGGGGATCGGCGCGTATACCGCCGGAGCGATCTGCTCCATTTGCTTTGATCTGCCCACCCCTGCGGTGGACGGCAATGTGCTGCGAGTCATCACCCGGCTGACGGAGGATTGTACACCTATCGACCAACCGGCGTTTCAGAAAGCCGTCCGGGAGGCTCTTGCGCAGGTATATCGCCAGCGCGCTGGAGATTTTACCCAGGCGCTGATGGAACTGGGAGCAACGGTCTGCGGCCCTAACAAAAAGCCGGACTGTGAAAACTGCCCCTGTAAGCGCTTTTGCAAAGGTGCAAAAAACAGCACAGCAGACCGTTTCCCGGTAAAAAGCCCGAAAAAACAGAAAAAAGAAGAGGAAATGACGGTGTTCATCCTGTCCTGCGACGGGCAGTATGCCATCCAAAAGCGTCCGGATATCGGACTTCTGGCCAGCCTTTGGCAGTTTCCCAACTGCCCCGGCAAACTGGAAACGGAAGCGGCGCTGGAAAAAGTGCAGAATTGGGGCATAGTACCCCGGGATGTGCTGCGGCAGGTAGAGCGCAGCCACATTTTCACCCACATCCGCTGGGACATGCGGGGGATATATATGGAAGTGTCAGCACCTACGGGTGATTTTACGTGGCTGACCGGTGAGGAGCTGGAGAAGACCGCTGCGTTGCCCACCGCATTCCGCCAATTCTGGGAGGAGACAAAAGATGTTTGATTACCACATGCATTCAACCGTGTCCTACGACGGTCACAGCACGCCCCTGGAGATGGCGAAAGCCGCTGCGGACAGGGGCTTGACGGAGATTTGCTTTACCGACCATCTGGATTATATGCTCTCTGTTCCCCGGGACGAGCTTGCTTTTCGGGTAGAGGACTATAACCGGGCATTTGAAGGCCTCCAGGTGCCGGGACTGAAGATCCGCCTAGGCGCGGAGATCGGCATGACCCCTTGGAATATGGAAACGATAAAAAAGGACTTAGGTCTGCGGCATTATGACTTTGTCATCGGTTCTGTGCATATCGTGGACGACCTGGATATGTACTTCCCGCCCTACTGGGAGGGAAAAACCGTGAAGCAGGGAGAGCTGGCGTACCTTGAGGAATTGCTCACCTGCCTGAAGCTTCATGATGATTTTGATGTTCTGGGGCATCTGACCTATGTGAGCAAGGTCCGCGCCCATCCTGCGCCCCGACTGCTGCCTTTGGAGGAGTACCGGGATATTGTAGAGGAGATCATGAAGCTGCTGATATCCAAGGGCAAGGGTATGGAGGTCAATACCAGCGGTGTAGATCGCTGCGGCGATTACCTGCCCGGCAGAGAATATCTGCAGCTGTTTAAGGAGCTGGGCGGCGAGATCGTCACCGTGGGCTCCGATGCCCACCATGCCGACCGGGTGGGGCAGTATACTCGTGACGCCTGCGCCATGGTGCAGGACATCTACGGTTATGTCTGCACTTTTGAGGATCGCAAACCTATATTTCATAAGGCATAAAGAATACCGCCGCTGCTTGAGCAGCGGCGGTTGTTTATTCTTCTGTAATGGTAAAGAGGTCATTAGGGGTGCAATTCAAAAGAAGGCAGATAGTTTCGATATTTTCATAACGGATAGATCGGGTTTTTTGATTGACCATTTTAGTAAAATTCTGATAGCTCATACCAAGCTGTTTATAAAGCCAGTATTTTGTTTTTCCATTCTTCTCCAGAAGTTCAACAATATTTAATTTTAACATTGTTACGCCCCTCCTATGTTGGTAGCTTTACTCCAATCATAGGAGAATATTAATGTTTACATATAGACTTTTGCATTATATAATGAAAAAGGAAGGTGGTGAAACTATGGAACTGTACGAACAAATTCTATGCGAGACGATTGCCCGGGAAGTGCTGCCGTCCTTGCAGATCGACTATGTGAAATTGCTGGAGCAAAAGTGCTACCAAGCGATAGTCAGAATACGCAAAGTTGTGGAAGATCAAACATTGGAGGACTCGGAATGCTTTGAGCGGGTCGAGGAGATTGTCTGCGCCCTTGACGATCTGGGGATCGGTGGCGGCGGCGGTTTTTATTTGGTGGCAGAAAGCTGTCGAAAACACTACATATTGTGGATTAGGTTGACTTTATTGGGAAAATCGGGTACAATAAACTAGAATCACTATGGAAAGTTCAGGCAGGTATTTGTTATGGCTATCAAGAAACAGGAACAGTACGGCAACTCCAGCATTTCCATGCTGAAAGGGGAAGAGCGGGTCCGGAAACGCCCCGCTGTTATTTTCGGCTCGGACGATCTGGAAGGCTGCAAGCACGCGGTGTTTGAGATCCTCAGTAACGCCATCGATGAGGCCCGGGAAGGCCATGGCGATACCATCATCGTCACCCGCTATGAAGACCTCTCCGTGGAGGTGGAGGACTTTGGTCGTGGCTGCCCTGTGGACTACAACGAAAAGGAGAAGCGCTATAACTGGGAACTGGTGTTCTGTGAAATGTATGCCGGTGGTAAATATGGTGAAAACGGGGAAAACTATGAGTACTCCCTGGGCCTCAACGGTCTGGGCTCCTGCGCCACCCAGTATGCCTCTGAATTTTTCGATGCCACCATCCGCCGGGACGGCTTCCGCTACGATCTGCACTTTGAAAAGGGCAGAAACAAGGGCGGTCTGAAAAAAGAGCCTACCGACCGGGGTAGAAAGACCGGCTCCCAGTTCCACTGGAAGCCGGACAAGCAGGTGTTTACGGACATCAATATCCCTGCGGATTACTACCGGGATGTCTTGAAGCGGCAGGCGGTGGTGAACAAGGGCATTACCTTCAAATTCCGCAATCAGGTGGGCAAGAAGTTCGAGGAAGAAGAATTCTGCTACGCCGACGGCATCAAGCAATATATCGAGGAGATGGTGGGGGACAATGCCTTTACCATGCCGGTATACTGGGAGACGGAGCGCCGGGGCCGGGATGCGGAAAACCGGCCGGAAATGAAGCTGAAGATCACCGCTTCCTTCTGTTTCTCCAAGCAGGTGAGCCACGTGGAATACTACCACAACTCATCTTGGCTGGAATACGGCGGCAGCCCCGACCGGGCGGTGCGCCTTGGCTTCACCGCCGCTTTCGACAAATACCTCCGGGATAACAATAAATATACCAAGAACGAGAGCAAGATCATTTTCCAGGACATTCAGGATTCCCTGGTGATGGTGACCAACTGCTTCTCCACCATCGGCTGCTTTGAGAATCAGACCAAAAAGTCCGTGAACAGTAAGTTCACCCAGGAGGCTAT
>JAZNJN010000036.1:0-3305 GCA_045578025.1 Faecousia sp.
CGTTCAGCGCCTCAAAGCTCTTTTTGGGCATGTAGACCTCGCCACGGACGATCAGCCGCTCCGGCGCGCCTGTGAGGGCCATAGGGATAGACCGGATGGTTTTTAAGTTCTCCGTCACATCCTCGCCGGTAACGCCGTCACCACGGGTAGCACCCCTAACAAATCTGCCGTTTTCATATTCCAGCGCCACGGAAAGGCCGTCGATCTTCGGCTCAACGGAGAACCGGGTATCCGGATAGCTTTCCAAAGTTTTATCAAGAAACTCACGCAGTTCCTCGGGCGAGAACACATCCTGCAAACTCATAAGCGGCACGCTATGGGTATGCTTTTCAAATTTACTCAGCGCCTCACCGCCCACCCGCTGGGTGGGAGAATCGGTCTGCGCAAGCTCCGGGTGAGCCCTTTCCAGATCCTCCAATTCCCGCAGGAGACGGTCATATTCAAAATCATGAAGCTTCGGGTCATCCAGAACGTAGTATCGGTAGTTCGCCTCTGTCAAAACTTCAGTCAGTTCCTTGATTCTCTCTTTTGCTTCCATGGTCATCCTCCGGTTTGGAAAAATGTATCCGGCACCTGCCCGACAATAATGGTTTCCGCTACCACCACCTGGCTGGTAACAGTAAAGCTTTCCGTGCGACCCAGCACCAGAATCGCCACATCCACACTAATGTTCATGGTCAGCTGCTGCAGGGTCTGATTGATGCCCGCCTCTGTAAAATAGCTTTCAAAGCTGGCATCGGAATTGCGAATGGAAAGGATATTTACAGGGATCTCCGGCCCCCTGCCGGACAAAAATTCCGGAAAGATCAGACTGCCGATGGGAATCCCCAGATCGCTGGTGTCCAAAGCCAGGATCTCATCATTTATGATGTTCAGAATATCGGTTTTCAGCCGGTTTACCTCACTCATGTTGGTTTTCAGCGCAGTGATCCGACCATTGAGATCCTTTTCAAAATACACGATGCGGTCATACTGAATATTCCCGCTCTCGATCTGTTCATCGATGGCATCGTTGATCAGGTCGGAGGTGGAATTGATCACCCCCGTCTGCGCCAGAGAACGGATCGTATCATGATATCTGCTTCGAAATACGATAAGAGCAAGCAAAAACAGTACAAATATGATCAGCAAAAACCGCAGAAATCTTCTCATTCCCCGGCGCATAACATCACCTCTTGGTAATGTATGCTGCGGAGCAATGAGAATTACAGCTTTTTCATATGAGCAGAAGCAGTTTTTGCCATCAGTTTTTTGGTGCCGATCTGGTCAAATGCAATTTCCAGCAGGGCATCGCCGCCCATTTTCATGACAGACAGCACCATACCCCTGCCGAAAGCGGTGTGCTGTACCATATCGCCCTTGTTCACATCCAAATAGGTTGCCTTTTCAGCCGTACTGGGCGCAGAAAATGCCCGTTTAGTTTCCTGGGCAAAAGACGCAGCGGCCTGTTGATAAGTTCGTGTCTCAAAACCGCCATGACTCCAGCTTTGCTTCGGCGCGCTGAAGCTTCCCTTCCGGACGATTTCTTCTTCCGGAAGCTCCTTCAGGAATCGGGATGCCATACAGGGATTGGTTCTGCCATAGAGCATGCGCTGTCGTGCATGGGTAATGGTGAGGGTCTTCTTTGCCCGGGTGATGGCCACATAGCAAAGACGACGTTCTTCTTCCATCTCCTCATAGTCGCCGATGGAGCGCATACCGGGGAACAAGCCATCCTCAAAGCCCACCAGGAACACATGGGGGAATTCCAGACCCTTGCTGGAGTGCATGGTCATCATCACCACGGCATCGTCACCGTCGTTGTACTCTTCGATGTCGGTATACAGGGCGATCTCTTCCAAAAATCCTGCCAAAGTAGGCACATCTGCATTTTCCACATAGGCATGGATGCTGGATTTTAATTCGTGGATATTCTCCAGTCTGCCCCGGTTTTCTTCGGTATCCTTTGCCTTGAGCATCTCTGTATATCCGGTGCGGAGCATCACTTCCTCGTAGAACTCCGGCAAAGCCATGCCTTCTTCAAGGAGCTGCGCCAGACCCTCGATCATGGAAGTAAACTGGGTGAATTTCGCCGCAGGCTTTTCCAGCGGTGCATAAGAGGCGGGGTCTGAAACCACATCGTACAGGGGTTTGCCCTCTGCCTGTGCCAGCCGCTCCGCTGTTTCGACGGATTTCGCGCCTAAGCCTCTGGGGGGATTGTTGATGATCCGCTTTAAGCGCAGATCATCGGCGCGGTTGTTGATCACGCACAGGTACGCCAGCATATCCTTTACTTCCGCCCGGTCAAAGAACCGGGTACCGCCGATGATGCGGTACGGAATGCCATTTCGCTTCATGGCATATTCCAATGCGTTGGACTGGGCGTTGGTGCGGTACAATATGGCAAAATCCTTAAAGGTCTTCCCTTTTAATATCTGTCCCGCAACATAGTTTGCCTCCGCGCCCTCGTCCGATGCTTCATAGACAGTAATGGGGTTGCCTGGACCATTGGCTGTCCATAGGCGCTTTCCTTTTCGTCCCAAATTATGGGAAATCACCGCATTGGCGGCGTTCAGGATCGCCTGTGTGGAGCGGTAATTCTGCTCCAGTCGAATGACCCGGGCGCCTTTATATTGTTTTTCAAAGCTGAGGATATTCTCAATGGTAGCACCGCGGAAGCGGTAGATGCTCTGATCGTCGTCACCCACCACGCAGATATTTTCATAGCCGCCTGCCAGTAGGGATGTCAGCAGATATTGCAAATGGTTGGTATCCTGGTACTCGTCCACCAGAACATAGCGGAACTTCCGCTGATAGTAAGTACGGATATCCTCATTTTCCTGCAAAAGTTTCACAGTCAGCAGGATAATGTCGTCAAAGTCCACTGCGTTATTCTCTTTCAGTCGGGTCTGGTAGCGCTGATATGCTTTGGCGATGGGCAGCATTTTCAGATCAGTGAGATTCTCCGCTCTCTCCAGCAGATCCTTGGGCTGGACCATTTTATCCTTTTCCCGGCTAACGATGTTCAGCACATACTTTGCCGGGAAGGTCTTATCATCCAGGCCCATATCCTTGATGATGTCTTTCATGACCCGCTCAGAGTCTGATGAATCGTAAATTGTGAAGCTGCGGGTGTAACCCAACCGCTCAATATCCCGCCGCAGGATGCGGCAGCAGGCGCTGTGGAAGGTCATTGCCCAAACATCCATTCCCTCCGGGCCAAGCATGGCAGAAAGGCGCTCTTTCAGCTCGTTTGCAGCCTTGTTGGTAAAGGTAATGGCAATGATGCTCCAAGGCGCAGCGGGCTCTACCGCGCAAAGCCAGTC
>JAZNJN010000037.1:0-2845 GCA_045578025.1 Faecousia sp.
GGGTGGATATGGTATTCTATATCCTGCGTTTGGGATTGACAGCGGCGTGTTCACACACGGAGAGATGGCTGAGTGGTCGAAAGCACCGGTCTTGAAAACCGGCGATGTGAAAGCATCCGTGGGTTCGAATCCCACTCTCTCCGCCAATTATATAGTGTTTGCAGAAGTACCCAAGTGGCCGAAGGGGCTCCCCTGCTAAGGGAGTAGGCGGTCAAAAGCCGCGCGAGGGTTCAAATCCCTCTCACTCCGCCATAAAATTACCACACCTTTTGGTGTGGTAATTTTATGCTTTGAGGGGGATTTGAATGATTAAATGCAACAGTCCGGTGGACTGTTGCTTGCCGCCGGCTGGATGGCGGCAACACAATTATTCTTGCCAAAGGCAAGAATGCAAACAAATCCCTTTCACTCCGCTATAAGTCTGCTGACAATGTCCGGTGGCTGTTTATCCTTGGTATGGCATCCGCCTTGGTTTGAATGCGAAAGGGTTGAAAAATTCACGATTTTATGCTACGATAACTTCGAAAGGCGGTGGATTTATGAAGAAAGCAATGGGTATTATAAGCAATATTTTATCTGTTCTTTTGGTATGTCCGTTTTCTTTGTATTTTTCTGTTTTGGGCTTAATGCTTATCTCTTGTATAGATTTTAAATGGTCGTTTACTCCTATAATCAATACCGTTTCAAGTGTGAACTTTATTTGCACTCTCCCTGCCTGTATTACCGGAATTATTTTGTCTATCGTTTTTAGAATAAAAGGGAAATATAAAGAAAGTTATTTCATTCAGCTTTTGCCTTTTGCTTCCGTAATCGTAGGAGTTTTCTGGTTCGTTGTATCAATGATTTGGGGCAATCCGTAATATGTCGACTATTTTTGTCGCCAAGCAAAACCACACCGGATGGTGTGGTTTTTTGCCAGCTGTGTATTTGACAAAGCATAATGCAAATGGTATGATGTTCTCAAATGTTATTGACGAGGTAACTATGAAAAAAATCCATGTTTTTGATTTTGACGGCACTTTGGTTGACTCCATGGGGTATTTCTCTCAGGGAATGCTGAATGTCATCAAGGCGCTGGGGGTAGATTACCCCGAGGATGTGATCAACATCATCACGCCGCTGGGATATGCAAAGACCGCTGAGTATTTTGTAAATGTCCTTGGGGCAAAGGAGTCGCTTCCCAATATCCACCGCATGATGGCGGAAAGCCTTGTTTATCAGTACACCTACAATGTAAAGATCAAGCCTTTCGTAAAGGAGTATCTGCAAAAACTGAAGGATGCTGGGTGCCGTCTGTTTGTTCTTACCGCGAGTCCTCATTTGGTGCTGGACGTCTGCATGGAGCGAAACGGTGCGACCGAGTTCTTTGAGACCCTTTGGTCTACGGATGATTTTGGCCTCAATAAGTCCGGCACAGAGCTTTTCTATAAGCTTGCTGAGCGCATCGGCTGCGCTCCGGAGGAGATTGCGTTCTATGATGACAATGTAACTGCCGTGAAGAACTGCCGCAAGGCAGGCATGGAAGCGGTTGCGGTTTACGATCCTTCCAATGATGCATTTGTTGAGGAAATTAAGGAAAATTGCGATAAATATGTAAAAAGCTACAGCGATTTATTATAAGAAAAGACCGCCCGTTGGGCGGCCTTTTTTACTGTTTGGGGCCTACTTTTTTCTTTGTACCGTCGGGGGAGACGATGTAGGTGTTCTCCAGTTGGCCGATCAGGCTTGCCTTTACAGAATCGATATAGATCCTGCGCAGCTTGTCCCGCTCGACAAGTTCTTCGTCGGTCAAGCCTTCGGTTTTTGCTTTCTTTGCAAGCTCGTTGATACGAGCAATGACTTTATCCATTTCCATTTTGCTACCTCACACATATCGGTGGATGACCACCGGAATACGACCTTTCTTTGTAAGACCCTGGGCACTTACGATTTTGATTTTACCGCTGCCTCTAAGGGAGATCTTTGCGCCTTCGGCAACGGCCTTATCCGGCTTTTCACAGGGCAGACCGTCAATCGCCACCTTTCCTGCGGCGATATACTGTGCTGCCAGACTTCTACCGATGCGAAAACCGGAGGAGATTACGCTGTCCAACCGAAGGGATGCCAGCGTATCCCGTATTTCCTTAACTTCCGGCTGCGGGATTGCTGCGTCCGCAATGGGGATGGCGCGAAGATGCAGTTTGGTGCGTCCGGCGGCAGTGAAATTCTGCAGAATATAGAGGGCGATCTCTTCCGTGACGAAAAAGTCACAGCGGCCGGTGCTGACGCAAATGTCGCCGACACATTCCCGGCTGATGCCTGCACCCATCAACGCACCAAGGAAATCCCGGTGTGTGGGTGTGTCGTTTTCATAAAAGTCAGCACGCAGGCAAACGATGGGAGAATCCTCACCTGAGAGCGCCGTTTCATCCAGATAGTCCGGCAGGTATATGAGCATTTTGCGCTCTGCATCCTCGTAGCCGCCGAAGGCATAAAGCCCAGCTTGTTGCCCAAACAGATAACGGGCCATCTCCAACTCCCTTGGGGAGAGAAAGGCGGTATGGGCCGGGATGTTGCGCTGCATGCCGGAATTGATCTTATCCCATAGCTTTGCAAGGAGCATTCTGTCCTCGCCGGATTGGGCGATCTTTTCGATCATCTTTCTGTCCATTGAATCACCAACCGGTATTATAGCATATTTTGTGCCGGGTCACAAGAGATTTTTCTTGTGGATTTGGTTGGGATGTCGTATAATAGGCAAAAGAGGTGATAGTATGATCATCGGAATTATCGGCGGTGGCGCTTCCGGCATGGCGGCGGCGCTGGCTGCTGCGGAAAACGAAAACAATCAAATACTGCTGTTTGA
>JAZNJN010000038.1:0-2439 GCA_045578025.1 Faecousia sp.
CACTAATCGTGGTATGATTGCCACCGGCAATCATTGAGATTTGTTACGCTGCGCTTTGCAACAGCCCCTCCGCCCCTAACGGGGCACCTCCCCTTACACAGGGGAGGCTCGCGCTTCGCGCTCCGTTACTCACATAAACGATCATTTATCTGCGTATTGGCAGGCTGTTTTTGCGATCCCAAAGGATCAGCAGACTGCCGTCTTTGACGGTGACTTCCGCCTCAACCCCCAGAAAATGATTACTCACGCCCAAGGGGAATCCGCTGGTCAGTGTGCCGTCAAGCAAGGGATACTTAAGTCCTGTCAAAGTCACACCCCGGGCATCACTGCCAAGGCAGAACGCGGAAAGAATGCCCTCTGCCCCCGCGGGGAAGGCAAGAGTTTCATTTTTTGCCACGGTCACGATATAGTCGTTGCCTACAAGATAGCCACTTGCACCGTGGTCGGCAAGGTATTGCAGGGACTGGAAATTCGCCACGGTATGATCAAGCCTTTTGCCCTCCAGACAGCCATAGAGGAGAAAGTCCTTATATCCCAAGGAAAGTCCGTGGCGGATGGCCAGCATGGCATCGGTGTCGTCCTTTTCCACCGGGAACACATTCGCGCCCTCTGGGGCGTAGCCAAGGGAGTCAAAATCCCCCAAAATGGCATGAGGAGTCAGACCCAGCGCCTTTGTGTGGGTCAGCCCGCCGTCTGCGGCGATGATATAGTCGGTAGATTCGATGGGCTTTGCCAGAGCGTCAAAGCCGCCGGCGCAGAAAATCACACAGTTTGCCATATTTTCACCTCCCGGATGGGATTTACAGGGATTTTAATGCATCAAGTAACTGCCCCGCGTCATCAAGGACCAGATGAGGCTTGTCGGGGGATTCTTCCAAGGTCTGCAGGGTGGATTCTCCGGAGAGAACCAAGATGGTATACGCGCCGGCGTTGAGACCGGATTTGATGTCGGTATAGATCCGGTCGCCGATGACGGCAGTCTGGGTCTTTTCATAACCCCATTTTTCCATGGCAAGCTCCGGCATCAGGCGGCTGGGTTTGCCGATGACGATGGGCGTTCTGCCGGTGGCGTTCTTTATGCCGATACAGATACTGCCGCAGTCCGGCACGCTGCCGAATTCCGTGGGGCAGACCAGATCGGGATTGGTAGCGATGTAGGGAATGTCCTTTTTAGTAAGGAGAATGTAACTCACATCGTGTAGCTTTTGGAAGGTCAATTCTGTATCAAAACCCATGACCACGCACTCGGCTTTTTCCGGATCGGTGGTGACGGCAAAGCCTTCGCTTTGAAGCTCTGCGATCAGACTGCGGGTGCCGCAGACATATAAGGTCTTACCCCAGTGGTGGGCCTTGAGATAATAGGCGGTTGCCTGAGAGGAGGTGATAAAGTCCTCCCGGTCCGCGGCAATGCCCAATTTCTCCAGCTTTTTAATATAGTCCGCCACACTTTTGGAGGAATTGTTGGTCATGAACAGGTATTTGCCGCCGGCAGCGCGGATGGTGTGCAGCAGTTCTTTGGTAAAGGGATACAGCCGGTCACCTAAGTACAGTGTGCCGTCCATATCAAAAAGATACAGCTTGATATTTTCTAAGATGTTTTTCACGGCGCACCTCCCAGTTTTTCTACCAAAATTTTAAACAATGCCGACTAAAAAGTCAAGGCGGCAAAAAATATGCCGCGACCTGCGGTCACGGCGAAAACGTCAGTATTTTAAGCATCTTCTCATCTTGGCCTCCGCCCGGTGGAGGGTGCGGCAGACGGTGCTTTTGTTTACCCCTTGTTCTTCGGCGATCTGCGCCATGGTCATCTGGCGGAAGTAGTAGGCGATGAGGGTTTGGCGCTGGGCATCGGTCAGCTCGTTTTGAAGCACCTTTTTCACCCGGCGGAGCTGAGTTTCCCGGGGCAAGCGGGGGCCTTCATAGCCGTCAAAGAGTGTATTTTTCACTGCGGTAGTAGCCCCTTTCGTAGTAATGCGCCGTCAGATCCCGCAGCTCGTTCATCTGGGTCAGCATGGGGGTCAGCTCTGCGATGCGGCGCTTAATGTGCCAGATTCCCTCCGGATCCTCCGACTTTGCCAGCAGAATACGCAGTTCGTGTAGCCGCCGGCGCAGGGGAACAGCGGCGGCTTCGTAGCACCGGCTCAATTCCGCCAGGGTCATGGGCGGCCCCTTTCACAGCGCAGGCAGGAAAAGGAAGGGGCGTAGCACTCCCGGCGGCAGACCGGGCAGGGGATACAGAGGGCGGCCTGGGGGTCTATGTACAAAACGGGATCAATGGACATGGGGTCTCCTCCTTGGTAAAAAATGTCGAACCGGTGCGCGCATTTTCGGTAGCTTTGGCAGCGGTTTCCATGAAAAAAGTATAATACACGCTCTGTGCAAATACACTCGAACTGTGGTCCGACCAGGTTTCTTCCGATTTTTCAGGCCGGGAAGTCG
>JAZNJN010000039.1:0-6169 GCA_045578025.1 Faecousia sp.
AATTATCGAAAGAAATTTATCGATATACAATTATCGAAAATCGGGTAACGTTCCCGCAAAACGGAAAGGAGACTTCGCTATGAGCAGAAAAGTCACAGTCATCGGTGCCGGTAATGTCGGCGCAACCATCGCCTATACCCTGTCTTTGGGGGATATCGCCTCCGAGATCGTCCTGATCGACATTAACAAAGAGAAGGTCCAGGGTGAGGTTATGGACATCGTTCAGGGCACCAGCTTCCGGGAGCCTATTTCCGTTATCGCGGGCGAGTATGCCGATGCCAAGGATTCCGACATCGTCATCATCACCTCCGGCATCGGCCGCAAGCCCGGCCAGACCCGGATCGAGCTGGCCCAGACCAATGTGAACATACTGAAGGACATCACCCCGCAGATCGTGGCGGCCGCGCCCAATGCGCTGTATGTCATCGTCAGCAACCCTGTGGATGTGATGACCTATGTGTTCACCAAGATCTCGGGTTTGCCCGAGCGGCAGATCATCGGCTCCGGTACGATTCTGGATACCGCCCGTCTGCGTTACGATCTTTCTCACCATTACAAGGTCGCCCAGAAGAATATCCACGCCTATGTCTACGGCGAGCATGGCGATACCTCTTTCATCCCCTGGTCTCTGGCGGATATTTCCGGCTGCCATCTTTCTGAGTTTGAGGATCTGATGATGAAGAAGGGTGTGGTCACCGACAAGGTCGACCCCGAAGCCACACTGAAGTATGTCCAGAAGTCCGGCGGTGAGATCATCTCCAAGAAGGGCGCTACCTTCTATGCGGTTTCCGCTTCCGTGAATAAGATCCTGTCCGCTCTGGTGGCGGCTTATGACTCCGTGGCTACTGTGTCCACCATGATGCACGGCGAGTATGGCATCGAGGATGTGTGTATCAGCACCATGACCATCATCGGCCCCGACGGTGTCAAGGGTAAGGTGCCGGTGGATCTGACCTACGACGAGCAGCAGAAGCTCCGGGCCAGTGCAGAAGCGCTGAAGTCCGTGATCAAGAGCCTGGATATTTAATTAATTGTGGTTATCGGGCAGCTATGCTGGGCAGGAGCGCCAAGGCTCCCTTGTGTAAAGGGAGCTGTCAGCGAAGCTGACTGAGGGATTGTCACTAATCGTGGTATGATTGCCACCGGCAATCATTGAGATTTGTTACGCTGCGCTTTGCAACAGCCCCTCCGACCCTGCGGGCCACCTCCCCTTGCACAGGGGAGGCTCGCGCTTCGCGCTCCAACAGGGCGACAAACTGAAATTTACTTTATTTGAAATAGAGGTGTCGATATGACATACAGCTATTATCCCGGATGTACCCTGCGGAACAAGGCGAAGGACTTAGACCGTTACGCCAGAGCTTGTGCGCAGATTCTGGGCTTTACATTGGAAGAGCTGCCCGATTGGCAGTGCTGCGGCGGTGTGTACCCACTGGGCAGCGATGAGATTGCCACCAAGCTTTCTTCTGTCCGGGCACTGAATGATGCCAAGCAGATGGGGCAGGACTTAGTCACGGTGTGCTCTGCCTGCCATCATGTGATCAAGCGGGTCAACGACGATATGAAAAACGATGGGGACATCCAGACCCGCGCCAACAACTATATGGCCCTGGACGAGCCCTATAAGGGCGAAACGACGGTGCTTCACTATCTGGAAGTCCTGCGGGACCGGGTGGGCTTTGACAAGCTGAAGGAAAAGGTGGTAAACCCCCTTACTGGCAGAAAGATCGGCGCTTATTACGGTTGCCTGCTGCTGCGGCCCAGCAATGTTCTGGCCTTTGACAATCCGGAGAACCCCACCATTTTGGAGGATTTCATCCGGGCGCTGGGAGCAGAGCCGGTGGTGTACCCCTACCGCAACGAATGCTGCGGCGGCTACATAAGCCTGAAGGACAAGGCTGCCTCGGAAGCTATGTGCCAGCGGATCGCGCAAAGCGCTGCCGGTTTCGAGGCGGAGTGCCTGGTCACTGCCTGCCCGCTGTGCAAGTATAACCTAAGCAAAAACGGTGAATTGCCGGTGATCTATTTCACCGAGCTGCTTGCCGAGGCGCTGGGTGTAAAGGAGAGAGCCTAATGGATCATTTGGAAGAAATCAAAAAGATCAGCGGCGTGAATCCCTTAAAGTGCATGAAGTGCGGCAAATGCTCCGCCTCCTGCCCCTCCTATAACGAGATGGACATCAAGCCCCACCAGTTCGTTTCCTATGTCCAGAATGGGGACATCGAGGCGCTGGTGCAGTCGAAGTCTTTGTATCAATGCTTGAGCTGCTTTGCCTGCATCGAGCGCTGCCCTCGGGATGTGAAGCCCGGCAAGCTCATCGATGCCGCCCGTCAGGTGCTGATCCGTCAGCGGGGCGAAGATGGTTTAAGCCCCAACGAGATCGCCCAGCTTATCGATGAGGAAACGCCCCAGCAGCTGCTGGTCAGCGCATTCCGGAAGTATCGGAGGTAAGCCATGAGAAGAATTGGCGTATTTGTCTGCCATTGCGGCAGTAATATTGCCGCTACGGTGGATGTGAAAAAGGTGGTGGACATGGCACTGCTTGAGCAGGGCGTTGTCCACGCAGAAGACTATCCCTATATGTGCAGCGAGGCAGGTCAGTCCCGGATTGCCGCTGCCATCAAAGAGCATAACTTAAACGGTCTGGTGGTCTGCTCCTGCTCTCCCCGGATGCATGAGGCCACCTTCCGCAAGTGCGCGGAAAAGGCAGGTCTCAACCCCTATCTGGTAGAAATTGCCAACATCCGGGAGCACTGCTCCTGGATCCATAAGGATATGGCCGAGGCCACCGAGAAGGCGGTCATCCTCATGCGCGCTGCCGTGGCGAAGGTGCATCTGAATGCGCCTTTGATGGCGGGGGAAAGCATGGTCACCAAGCGGGCGCTGGTGATCGGCGGCGGTATCGCCGGCATCCAGACGGCCATCGACATTGCCGATGCTGGCTACAAGGTGGACATCGTGGAGAAAACCCCCTCCATCGGCGGCAGAATGAGCCAGCTGGACAAAACCTTCCCCACATTGGACTGCTCAGCCTGTATCCTCACCCCCAAAATGGTGGAGGCGGCATCCCACGAACACATCACCATCCATACATATTCTGAAGTGGAGAATGTTTCCGGCTTCGTGGGCAACTTTACGGTGGATATCCGCAAGAAGGCCCGGTATGTCAACATGGACAAGTGCACCGGCTGCGGTGTCTGCCAGGAAAAGTGCCCCTCGAAAAAGCCTCTGAACGAGTTTAACAGAGGCCTCAATAACCGCACCGCCATCTATACCCCCTTCGCCCAGGCCATTCCCAATGTGCCCGTCATCGATGCCACTGCCTGCATCAAGCTGAAGACCGGCAAGTGCGGTATCTGCGAAAAGTTCTGCCAGGTGGGCGCCATCGACTATGCCCAGCAGGATGAGATCATCACGGAAAAGTACGGTGCCATCGTTGTCGCTACCGGCTTTGATACCATCAAGCTGGATAAGTACGGCGAGTATGCGTATAGCGAGAGCAAGGATGTGATCACCTCTCTGGAGTTGGAGCGGATCATGAACGCCGCCGGCCCTACGGGGGGCCATCTGGAGCGGCTCTCCGACGGCAAAGCGCCGAAGGAGATCGTGTTCATCCAGTGCGTGGGCAGCCGTTGCTCGGATAACCGGGGCAAGCCCTACTGCTCCAAGATCTGCTGTATGTACACCGCCAAGCACGCCATGCTGATTCGGGATAAGTACCCGGATACCAATGTGACGGTGTTCTATATCGATGTCCGTACCCCGGGCAAGAATTTTGACGAATTCTACCGCCGGGCAGTGGAGGACTACGGTGTGAACTACATCAAGGGTCAGGTGGGCAAGGTAGCTCCTCAGCCCGACGGCAGCTTGCTTGTTCACGGTGTCGACTTGCTGGATCAGAAGCAGATCCTCAAGAAAGCGGATATGGTAGTGCTGGCCACCGCCATCGAGCCAAATGCCGATGTGCGCAAAATCGCTACCATGCTCACCGCTTCTATCGATACCAACAACTTCCTTACCGAGGCCCATCCCAAGCTGCGCCCGGTGGAATCTCCCACGGCAGGCGTGTTCCTTTCCGGCGTGTGCCAAGGTCCCAAGGATATTCCCGAGACCGTTGCCCAGGCAGGTGCTGCCGCGGTGAAGGTCATCGGCTTGCTGGCCAAGGATAAGCTGAAGACCAATCCCTGCACCGCCAAGGCAGACGAGCTGCGCTGCAACGGCTGCAGCCAGTGCGCCCATGTTTGCCCCTACGGTGCGATCTCCTACGAGACCAAGCTGGTCAATGACCACGGCATTCGGGAGGAGCGGCGCATTGCGGTGGTCAATTCCGCCCTGTGTCAGGGCTGCGGTGCTTGTACCGTTACCTGCCCCAGCGGCGCTATGGACCTGCAGGGCTTCTCTAACAGACAAATTCTCGCGGAGGTGGATGCAATATGCCGGTAACTGAAAACTGGAAACCCACCATCGTGGCTTTTTGCTGCAACTGGTGCAGCTACGCAGGTGCGGACCTGGCAGGCTCCAGCCGCCTTGCCTATCCTGCGGATGTGAAGATCATCAAAGTACCTTGCTCCTGCCGGGTCAATCCCATGTTCATCCTGCGCGCCTTTGAAAAGGGCGCGGACGGCGTGATCCTCTGCGGCTGCCACCCCGGCGACTGCCATTATTCCACCGGCAACTACTATGCCCGCCGCCGGATGACCCTGCTGTTTAGCATGCTGGACTACCTCGGCATCGAGGACGGCAGAACCAGAGTGGAATGGGTGTCTGCTGCGGAGGGCGTGAAGTTCTCCGACACCATGAACAGCTTTGTTTCCAAAGTACGCACACTGGGTCCCAGTGTGAGATTGGGGGATTTGAGATGCAAGAATTGATTTTGCGGGCAAAGTCCCTTTTAGAAAGCGGCGAAGTCCAGCGTGTTCTCGGCTGGAAAAGGGGCGAAAGCGATTGGGATGCTGAGCCTGCTTTCTTTGAGAATGCAGATGCCTTGAACGAGTTCGTCTACAACGGCTTCTGCGGCGCGAACCTTTCTAAGTACATGATCGAGGCCATGAAAAAAGAGGGCAAGACCCTTGTTTTCCTCAAGCCTTGCGACAGCTATTCCTTCAATCAGCTCCTGCGAGAGCACCGGGTGGACCGGGAAAAGGCTTATATCATCGGTGTGGGCTGCAAGGGCAAGCTGAGCATCTCCAAGATCCCCTTTGACGGCATCTTGTCTGTCAAGGGCGGGGAGTATCCCGATGCTGCCGAGATGCTGACAGTGGAGACCCTCTACGGCACAGAAAGTTATGCCTATAAGGATGCCATGCTGGAGCGCTGCCATGTCTGCAAGGGCAAGGAGCACGTAGTTTACGACGAGTTGATTGGCGAGTCTGCCGACACCGTAGATGCCGACCGCTTTGCAGGCGTTGCCAAGATCGAGGCTATGAGCCCCGAGGAGAAGTTTGCGTTCTTCCAGAGCGAGCTAAGCAAGTGCATCCGCTGCAATGCCTGCCGGAATGTCTGCCCCGCCTGCTCCTGCCGCAAGTGCGTCTTTGACAGCACCGCTTTCGACAGCGCCCAAAAGGCAAACACCACCTCCTTCGAGGAGAAAATGTTCCATATCATCCGCGCCTTCCATGTGGCGGGCCGGTGCACCGACTGCGGCGAATGCAGCCGGGTCTGCCCCCAGGGCATCCCCCTGCACCTGTTTAACCGGAAGTTTATCAAGGATATCAACGCCCTGTACGGTGAGTATCAGGCAGGCGCGGACTTAGAATCTCCTGCGCCCCTGACCAGCTATCGCCAGGACGATGCCGAGCCCGGCGTGGGAAGGGGGTAAGGGTATGTATCGGATCAAAAAATGTGACTTACCCGCCCTGTACGCCGCCATCGCAGAGAAAAATGACCTGTTTCTTCCTGTAAAGGCTGCCGGCAAGACCAACTTTGCTCAGTGGAGCGAGGCTGCGCAGGTGGATCTGGACACCCTGAAGACCGTCCGGTCTCCCAAGGATGCCTTCTTCCCCCAGAGCGAAAATCTCTACACCTGCGAAAAAGTGGACGGCAAGACCACCATCACCCCCGAGGAGCGGTGCAATGCCCCCTTTGTGGTGTTCGGCGTAAAAGCTTGCGATGTTCGCGGTGTGGCGGTGCTGGATAAGGTGTTCCTTTCCGAGCCGGTGGACAGCTATTA
>JAZNJN010000040.1:0-5134 GCA_045578025.1 Faecousia sp.
GAGGGGCGCGTCCTTTCTGAAACTTATACTACAGGTGGATTTTGAATACAGCGTGGCGAAAATAAAAATATTTTGTTACATTTTTGTAAAGAGGAGCGTTACCGCTCCTCTTTGCGTTTTTCACAGTCAAACAGCTGCTTGCAGCCTGCACAGTTTTCCCGGGTGCGCATTTGCAGCTCCTGGTTTTTGATGTTGACGGTGGTGCAGGGGGCGACGGACTTGGTGATAAAGGTGTTGGAGCCGATCACCGAATCCCGTCCGATCACCGTTTCGCCGCCCAGTACCGATGCGCCTGCATAAATGGTTACGTTATCCTCGATGGTGGGATGGCGGCGCTTGCCCCGCAGACTTTGACCGCCCCGGGTGGACAGAGCGCCCAAAGTTACACCCTGATAGATCTTCACATTATCGCCGATCACTGTGGTCTCACCCACCACGATGCCGGTGCCGTGGTCAATAAAGAAGTACTTGCCGATGGTGGCGCCCGGGTGGATATCGATGCCGGTGATGCTGTGAGCATGCTCCGTCATCATTCGGGGAATCATAGGAACACCCAGGACATATAGCTCATGGGCAAGGCGGCAGACCGTAATGGCAAACAGACCGGGGTAAGACAGAATGATCTCGTCATAGCCGGTAGCTGCCGGGTCACCGTCATAAGCAGCCTGCAGGTCGGTCTGCAGCAGTCCGCGGATCTTCGGGATCTGCCGGAAAAATTCCAAAGTGATCCGCTGTCCCGCTTCCTCTGCATCCTCCTGCCCCATTCCCCGCAGCACCAGGGTGATCTGCCGGCTCAGGTTAAACATCACATCCTCCATCAGCATGGACAGGTTGTGCCGGGCATTGTAGATTCGGAAATTCTTTTCCATTGTGTAGCCGGGGAATACGATTCTGCGGAGCTTATCCACAATATCTATGATCGCATCCTTATCCGGATGGGCGGACTGGTCAATCTTATCAATATCCCGGTCATGCCGGTAATCCTCTAAGATCGCATCCACCACACCCTCGATCTGCTCGTTCATGGAAGTCATTTTGATACCCCCTTTGCTTTTTTATGGTTATAGCACAAGCGGAAAGCAAAGTCAATCGATTCCGCGGATTGACAAGGGGGATATTTCCTTTGTATAATCAATTCATTCCCGCTCTGGAGGTATGCAGTATGGAAAACATCTACACATCTGCTGACCAGCTCATCGGCAAAACACCCCTTTTGGAGCTGACACATATAGAAAAGGAAGAAGCTTTGCGCTCTCGCTTGCTGGCAAAGCTGGAATTTATGAATATTGCCGGGTCAGTAAAGGACCGGGTGGCAAGATCGCTGCTGGACGATGCAGAAGCCAAGGGCCTTTTGCAGCCGGGCAGTGTGATTATTGAGCCTACCTCCGGCAACACCGGCATCGGACTTTGCTCTGTGGCGGCTGCACGGGGCTATCGGTGTATCATCGTGATGCCCGACACCATGAGCATGGAGCGCCGGCTTCTGATGGCTGCCTACGGCGCAGAAGTAGTCCTCTCCCCCGGTGAGCAGGGTATGGCAGGTGCAATTGCGCTGGCGCAGTCCCTTGCTGAGAAGTATCCCAGTAGCTTCATCCCCGGTCAGTTCGTCAATCCCGCCAATCCTGCCGCTCACATTGCCACCACCGGTCCGGAGATCTGGGCGGACACAGACGGCAAGGTGGATATCTTCGTTGCAGGAGCCGGTACCGGCGGTACAATCACCGGTGTGGGAAAATATCTGAAATCCAAAAATCCCGCTGTCCGCATTGTAGCGGTAGAGCCGGAAACCTCCGCCGTTCTCTCCGGAAAAAATGCAGGAAAGCACGGCCTTCAGGGAATCGGCGCAGGCTTTGTGCCGGAAATTTTAGATGTGAATATCATCGATGAGATCATCCCCGTTTCCGATGCCGATGCCTACGAAATGGCGCGCCGTTTAGGCAAAACGGAGGGCTTCTTAGCCGGTATTTCCTCCGGCGCGGCGCTCTACGCCGCCTGTCAACTGGCAAAGCGCCCGGAAAATACAGGCAAGACCATCGTAGCCTTGCTTCCGGACTCCGGTGAGCGGTATCTTTCCACAAACCTATATAAAACATAAATGATCGTTTATCGCACCAACCATTTCGGTTCTTTTGTAGGGCGGGGGCTTGCTCCCGCCGAAAAAGGTGGGCGTGTATCGGCGGCGGGAGCAAGCCCCCGCCCTACATTCCCGATTTGGATTTGCTCGCGTAAATGATCATTTCCCCTCAATCAAAAAAGGCTGTTGCTTATGCAACAGCCTTTCTTTTAATCTTCAATTCTGCGAATTCTTGCACCCAGATCGGTCAGTTTTTCGATCAGCCGCTCATAGCCCCGCTCCACATAGTGGATGTTCTTTACCCAGGTCGTTCCCTCAGCAGCCAGACCTGCAATCACCAGCGCAGCACCGGCGCGAAGGTCATTGGCGCTGACGGTGGCACCGTACAGCTTTTCACAACCGGTCACAATGGCCGTCTTGCCGCTGATCTGGATATCCGCGCCCATGCTCTCCAGCTCCGCACAGTAGCCGAAGAAGCGGGTCTCATACACACTTTCCGTCAGCCGGCTGACACCGGATGCCATGGACATACACACGCAGATCTGCGCCTGCATATCTGTAGGGAAACCAGGATAGGGACGGGTCTTGACGGTGGTGTGGCGAAGCCGACCTTTGCCCCGGATGCGGATGGCATCTTCATAATCGATGACCTCCACACCCATTTCCTCCAGCTTGGAGGTGATGCACTCCATGTGCTTGGGGATGACGTTTTTCACCAGCACATTTCCGCCGGTAGCGGCAGCGGCAGCCATATATGTACCGGCCTCGATCTGATCGGGAATGATAGCATACGTGCCGCCCTGCAGCTTCTCCACGCCACGGATCTTGACGGTATCCGTACCGGCGCCGGAAATATGGGCACCCATGGTGTTGAGGAAGTTGGCAAGGTCAACAATGTGAGGCTCTTTTGCTGCATTCTCGATGATGGTCTGACCGGGCAGCAATGTCGCTGCGATCATAATATTCACCGTAGCACCCACGCTGACCACGTCCAGACTGATCCGGTTGCCTTTTAAGCCATCCTCACCGGGCTCCATGGCAACATATTCATCGGTTTCGTCAATTTCTGCACCCAGCGCAGCAAAGCCCTTGATATGCTGATCGATGGGACGGGCCGCAAAGCTGCAGCCGCCGGGCAGCGCCACATGGGCGCGACCAAAACGTCCAAGGAGCGCACCCATGAAGTAATAGCTGGCTCGCATCTTCTTTACTAATTCCGGTTCCGGACAGGTGTTTGTGATCTCAGTACAGTCCACAGTGACAACGCCCTGCTCTGAGGTGTCCACCTTTGCACCCATGCCTTCCAGAATGGCGATCAAGATCCGCACATCGGATATATCGGGAACATTTTCAATTCGGCATTTACCGCTGACCAGCAACGCTGCCGGTAAAATCGCGACGGCAGCATTTTTCGCACCGCTGATGGTAACAGAGCCATTCAGGGGGACGCCGCCGTGAATTTCATATCGTGCCAAGGATGATCCTCTCCTTGCGAAAATTTGGATAATTGCATAGTTCTGTGTCTAATGATTATAGCACAGCATTGTGATTATGTAAAGTCCAAATTCAACTATGTCTGCGCAGACCTTTGGGATAATGATTCTTCAGCTGCGCGCCGTCGCCTTTGCCCCAGCCGATGGAATAGCCGCCCACTGTCACCAAGCACCAGCCCTTTTGCGCACAGGGGATCACATTGCCTGCCATATAGGCATCAATCTGATTTCCCTCCGGATCCAGATCCATCATGCGGCTGCTTCCCCGCAGCCAGAGTGCCAGCGCATGGACAGGCTCAAACCGGTCTTTTTTCAATTCACCCAGTTCCAAACCGGGACGCAGCACCTTCAAGCCTCTTAAGTCCGGCAGATCCTCCGGTGCCCAGAATAGACTCTGTCCAAAGAAGATTGCCTTACCTGCCGGCAGGTCGATCCCCAGATCTTTTGCAAACGCCTGCCACTCCTTGGGGAGCTTTTCGCCGGCATTTCCCTGTCCCGCAGGAGATTCCTCACCCTTGCGACGCAGCACTGCAGCAAAATGCCCCTCTCCCAGCAGCTTATGGGGCCACATTCGGAATGTGCCCATTCCCCCGGGTGTAAACCAGGGTGCACATACCGTTTCCGGCTCAAAATCCGGATGTTCACGCAGAAAGCCTTCGATCGCCAGTTCATTCTCTTCCAGAGCAAAGGTACAGGTGGAATACACCAGCCGACCACCGGGGCGCACCAAGGCCGCACCGGAGTGGAGAATTTCCGCCTGCCGTCGGGCGCACATCTGCACCGTTTCCTCGCTCCAGTCCGTCACTGCCGCCTCTTCTTTCCGGAACATACCCTCTCCGGAGCAGGGTGCGTCGATGAGTACCCGGTCAAAATAACCGGGGAATTTCTCCGCAAGGCGCTGGGGGTGTTCATTGGTCACCAAGGCATTGGCAACACCCAGCCTCTCAATATTCCGGGACAGGATCTTGGCTCTCTTGGGATTAATCTCATTACACAGCAAAAAGCCCTCGCCGCGCATTCTGCCGGCGATCTGGGTAGTCTTGCCGCCGGGGGCGGCACACAGATCGCAGACCCGCTCGCCGGGTTTGGGATCCAGAAGCTGCACCGGCGCCATGGCGCTGGCTTCCTGTAAGTAGTATACGCCTGCCTCGTGGTAAGGGTGCAGACCGGGGCGGGACTGGGGATCGTAATAGTATCCCATGGGCTCCCAAGGCACATTCTCCCCCACAAAGGGCAGCACCGGTATTTCTCCCTTCAAAGGATTAAATCGCAGCGCAACCGCTCTGGGGCGCTCCAAAGTCGCCAAAAAAGCCGGGTATTCATCCCCCAGCTGTACCTTCATTCTGTTCAGAAATTCCTCCGGCAGCATAGCGATCCCCTTTCGTCATGAAGGTAAATGATCGTTTATATGCGTAATGGAGCGCGAAGCGCGAGCCTCCCCTGTGTAAGGGGAGGTGCCCCGTTAGGGGCGGAGGGGTTGTGTCAATCCCCCAGTCAGCTTCGCTGACAGCCCCCTTTACACAAGGGGGGCCTTTGATAAGCTAAACGATCATTTATACTCTTAGTC
>JAZNJN010000041.1:0-9283 GCA_045578025.1 Faecousia sp.
TGGTACACCGGAAGGGACTCGAACCCCCAACCCTCGGAACCGGAATCCGATGCTCTATCCATTGAGCCACCGGTGCATTTGCTTGACAGCCTTGCTATTATAGCAAGCTTTTCCTCATTTGTAAAGAGGGGATTTTGTCAAGTTGTGAAGAAAAGGGAGCGAAATTTCGCTCCCTTTACCAAAATCATTTTTCCGTTGCTACCGGTTCTTCCTTGTCTGCATTGACATAGGCCATCAGCTCGTCGCCGGTGATGGTCTCCTTGGTCAGCAGGTACTCGGAGATCTCGTCCAGCAGGGCGCGGTTGTCGGTAAGGATCTTCCTGGCATCGGTATAGGCCTTGTCCAGCAGCAGCTTGACCTCCTGATCTACCTGTGCGGCCGTTTCCTGGGCGCAGTCCATATATGCCTGTCCGTCCAGGTACTGATTCTGCTGGGTTGCCAGAGACATCAGACCGAACTTCTCACTCATGCCGTACTGGGTGATCATGTTCCGTGCCAGCGCGGTTGCCCGCTGAATATCGTTGGCTGCGCCGGTGGTCTTGATCCCGAACACCACCTGCTCCGCTGCCCGACCACCCAATAGGGTGCGCAGCTCGGTCATCAGCTCGTCGGCAGTGCTGAGGTACTTTTCTTCCTCAGGCATCTGCATGGTATAGCCCAGCGCGCCGGAGGTATGGGGAACGATGGTAATTTTGGAAACAGGCTGGGAATGCTTTTCCAGGGCGGCCACTAGAGCATGACCCACTTCGTGGTAGGCAACCAACCGCTTTTCAATGTCGGTCAGCACGGTGTTCTTCTTCTCTGTGCCGGCAATGACGGTCTCAAAGGAGACCAGCAGGTCTTCCTGGTTGACTGCCTTGCGGTTATTCCGGACTGCCCGGAGGGCAGCCTCATTTACAAGATTTGCAAGATCTGCACCAACAGCACCGGCGGTAGCCTGGGCGATCTTCCTCAGATCCACATCTTCCGCCAGCTTGATCTTGCGGGTATGCACCTTCAAGGTATCCAGTCGACCCTGCAGGTTAGGCTTGTCCACGATGATCCGGCGGTCGAAACGGCCTGCCCGGAGCAGCGCCTTATCCAGAATCTCCGGACGGTTGGTAGCGGCGAGGATCACGACACCCTTGGAAGAATCGAAGCCGTCCAGCTCACCTAAGAGCTGATTCAGTGTCTGGTCGTTATTGCCAAACCGGGAGTCACGGCTGCGGCCCACGGCATCGATCTCGTCGATAAACACGATGGAGGGCGCGACCTTGGTTGCCTGCTGGAACAGATCCCGGACACGGCTGGCGCCCACGCCTACGAACATCTCCTCAAAGTCAGAGCCGGAGATGGAGAAGAAGGGGACACCCGCCTCGCCGGCGACAGCCTTGGCAAGCAAGGTCTTACCGGTACCGGGGGAACCTACCAGCAGCGCACCCTTGGGCATTTTTGCGCCCACATCGGTGTACTTTTTGGGATTGTGCAGGAAGTCGATGATCTCCTGAAGGGATTCCTTTGCCTCGTCCTGTCCGGCCACATCCTTAAAGGTGATGCCGGTCTGCTTTTCCATATACATTTTTGCCTTGCTGTGACCAAAGCCGCCCATCACACCCTCACCGCTCATGCGCTTGGTGATCATGCGCATGGTAAAGAAGATGATACCGAACATGAAGGCGTAGTAAAGGATCATGACGATGGTGGAATTGTCCTCCACGATCTTGAAATCCACCTCGGAACCCAGCGCGTCCAGCTCGTCCATCAAGGACAGAGTATCCGCATAGCTAGGAATGCCGGTGTAGAATGCCTTTTGCTGGGAGGCAGGCTTGGCGGCCTCCTCCTTGGTCAGATACACGATCCGGTCATAGTGGACCTGCACCTCGGCAAGATTGCCCTGCTCCATTTCGTTGCGGAAATCGGAGTAGCTGGTCTGGGTGTACTGTCCTGCGGTGATGGCGTTATACACCGCGCTGATGATCAGCACGATGGCAACAGAGATGATCAGGGTGACCCAGATGCTGCTTTTCGGGCGCTTATTGTCGCCCGGTTTATTATTTCGATTTTGAGAATCGTTACGGTTTTGTTCCATAGTTTTCCTCCTTGGCGGTACTAACCGGACTCATCATATCACATTTTCTGCCCGGTCGCAATGAACGATTCCTTATAATCGCGTAAATTTTCTGTTAATTTCCGCCAAAAGATACGCCCGCAGCCGGTTTTGGCTGCGGGCGGAGGGTTATTGTGCTTCATAGAAACGGTTGTAGTAGTCGGACTTTGTGGCCAGTTCGGAGTAGAAACCCGCGTAGCCCATTCGCTCCATCAGTGTCGGCTGGGCGGAGAATAGGTTGACACCCAAACCGAGCCGATCACCCTCAATGGTGCAGCCCATGGCGGCAAGAGTGGAGGGGAACATATCCAGGGCGCTGAAATGACGGTTTTCTGTACGGAAAGGCTCTGCCGCAGAATTGATAAAGCAGTTGTAGACATGACGGATATAATTATCTTCCACATTGCGGTTAAAATAGCCCTTATCCATGGAGCAGTGGTCACCGGTGACGATGACAGTGGTGTTCTCATAGAAAGGCTGCTGCTGGATCCAAGCCACAAATTCTGCCACCTGCCGGCTGGAGCAGGAGATGACATTTTCGTAGTTTTCCTCATGATCGCTGCCGCAGAGGCTGCATTTGTAGCCGCCGATGTGATGGGTGTCCACGGTCAGCATGGTAAAGGCGAAGGGTTGATCCCTTTGGGAGATCTCCGTCAGCTCCTGCTTGGCGTATTCAAAGAGGTACTTATCCTCCATGCCCCACCAGACGAAATAATTCTTGGGAACGATGCCGTCTTTTCTGGCGGTGTAGATATCATAGATAGTGTCCACACCGTGGGTGGAGTAGTAGGTCTTTCTGCCGCCGAAGTTGGCATCAGAGCCCACCATCAGCGCTTGGTAATAGCCATTGTCCCGGAGAATGGTATTTAAATTGGTCAGTCCGGGGAGGAACACTCCGTCCTTGCCGTAGCCGTTCTGCCAATCCTCTACACCTTCGGGGGTCTTCAGCGGTACACCGCCGGTCTGGGCAACCATAGCACCCACGGTCCAGCTGGTGCCGGATACCTCTCGGAAACCGCCGACGGAGGTGGTGTGGGAAAAGTTAATATTGTCCTGTGCCAGCTTTTCCAGCCCGGGGATCAGACTTTGCTCCATAGCGCCGCCGGATTCCGCACCCAGATAGCTGGTCTCCATGGATTCCAGCATGATATAGATCAGATTTCGCTTCTGCTCCGGGAAATTGATGTTCACTGTGTTGGGGTCCCGATATTCGTCCTGATACAGTTCCGTATCCCGGGACATATAGTACAGGTAATCCACCAACTCCACATTGAATGCTGCGTGGACGATCAGTCCCAGAGAAAGGGCGGTCGCCACAGTCGTGGCGATCCACCGCTTGATATGCAGCTTTTTCCGGGGGAGGAACAGCACAAGGCACACGATTGCGGTGCACAAAACGGCCGGAAGGATCGCACCGGTAATGAAGTTTATCAGAATAGAGCTGGACATACCGCCCAAACCGCCGGTGAGGGTATAAATCACCGAATCAAAGCCGATCCGCCCATACACCCGGACATACCACCAGGCGGCAAAGAACAGCAAAAAGGCAAAGCCGATCAGCAGGCACATAGCGCTGGTGGCGGCGATTCGCCATGCTTTTCTGTGAGGGCTGGGTCTTTCATAGCGTCCCATAAAATACCTCTAAATCAAAAAAATCTGTGGTTATTATAATACCCCGGAAACAGAAAGGCAAGTAAAGGATTTTGTAAGTTTTTGTGAACATAAAATTTGCAGTTGAGGTTGGAAGAAGAATCTGCTATAATAAGATATTATGATAGCTTTGGGAGATGAACGCTATGAATGAGAAACGCCGCCGTAATAATCCTGCCGCTCCTGCTCAGGAGATCGAAGGTCAGCTGGAGGGACGCAATGCGCTGACAGAGGCCCTTCGCAGCGGACGCACCATCGATAAGGTGTTTATTGCCTCCGGGGATACGGATCGCGCCCTGCAGCGTCTGGCCGCCCAGGCAAAGGAAGCCGGTGCGGTGGTGGTGCCGGTGGACCGGCGTAAGCTGGATGCCATGAGCACCACCCATGCCCATCAAGGCGTCATCACCTTGGCGGCTGCCCATGCTTATGCCACCATCGATGACATTCTGGAGGAAGCGGCGATGAGAGGGGAGACCCCCTTGATCGTTATCTGCGACGAGCTGACCGACCCCCATAACTTAGGTGCCATTATGCGTTCTGCAGAGTGTGCCGGCGCCCACGGCGTGATCATCCCCAAGCGCCGCAGCGTGGGGCTGACAGCCACGGTTGCCAAGGCATCTGCCGGTGCGGTAGAGTATATGAAAGTCGCTCGGGTGACGAATATCAATCATGCCATCGAAGAGCTGAAAGAAAAGGGTGTTTGGATCTTCGGTACTGCCGCCGAGGGGTCGATTCCCATGTATAAGGCGGACCTGACTATTCCGACTGCCATCGTCATTGGCAACGAGGGCGACGGTATGAGTCCGCTGGTCCGCAAAAACTGCGATGTGACTGTCCACATTCCTATGCGGGGGCGGATCTCCTCGCTGAACGCGTCCGCGGCTGCGTCGATCCTGCTTTATGAGGCGGTGCGCCAGCGTCTGGGTTAAGGAGGGATACTGCATGGATGAAATGGAAAGAAATACCGGCAGCTTCAGTTTAGAAGACATTCTGAAAGAGTTCGGTGATGCGCCCCAGGATATTGATGAGAACGAAGAGATTCTGATCTGGGATGGCGTGTTCCCGGATCAGTCCCATACCGATGCTTTTGCCGTGCAGGATACCGTCCGGTTGGACGAGATTACCAAGGCGGTGAGAGAGCAGGCGCAAATGCAGGTTTCTGAGGAGACTAAGGCATTTGCGACCGTCAGTGACGAGACTGTGGCGTTCACACCGGTAGGTGGGGAAAAAGAGGAAGAGATCCCGGTGATGCCCCAGCCCCAGGAGCCGGCGGTGGAGCCTTATTCCGAGGAATGGGAGCCGGAATACGAGCAGCCTATTGGCGAGTATATCCCGCCGGAGCCTATCATTTTCCGCCCCAAGTCCCGTCTGCGGGAGCTAAAGCGCAAGCTGGTAGCAGGGCCGGAGAAGCGGTACTACGAGCTGTCTGAGCTGGGCCTGGGAAAACTCCAGGCGGCGATCTTCGGAAATCTTCTGGTGGCGGTGATGTCCGCCCTGACCACAGCTATGTATACGGTTGGGGTGATCGGTCCGGAACGGATCCGGTTTGTGATCTTTATTCAGTTTCTGTCGCTGCTGCTGTCGGCGTTGCTGGGCAGCTATCAGCTGATGGAAGGCTTTACGGACATACTGAAAAAGCGATTTTCTCTGAACAGTCTGCTGCTGTTCAGTTTGGCAGCCTGCCTGCTGGATGGCATTTTGTGCCTGCAACAGGTACGGATCCCCTGCAGCGCGGCCTTCAGCCTGAATATGACCATGGCGCTGTGGAGTGCCTATCAAAAGCGCAATACGGAAATGGGGCAGATGGACACCATGCGCAAGGCGACCTACCTATATAGTGTGGTCAGTGTGCCGGATTACCACGACGGCCACCCCGGCTTCTTAACCGGAGAAGGACAGGTAGAGAATTTCATGGATACCTATCGGGAAACCTCCGGCCCGGAAAAGACACTTTCTGTGTATGCCTTGATCGTGCTGCTGGTGAGTCTGGTCATCGGTGTGGCAGCGGGTGTGCTATACGGTATTTCGGAAGGTGTGCAGGTGTTCTCTGCGGCTCTACTGGTTGCAGTGCCTGCCACATCCTACATCACCCTTTCCCGCCCCATGGCAATTCTGGAGCGGCGGCTGCATAAGCTGGGCACCGTATTTTGTGGTTGGAGCGGTATCAAGGGTCTGAGCGCCAACGGCGCATTTCCGGTGGGGGATCATGATCTGTTCCCCGCCGGTGCTGCCAAGATGAACGGGGTTAAGTTCTACGGCCAGCGCTCTCCCGATGAGGTAGTCGCTTATGCCGCAGCGCTGATGGCTGCCTGTGGCGGTGGAATGGCACCGTTGTTCAGCCAGCTGCTGGAAAGCCGCAACGGCTATCATTATGAAGCGGAAGATCTCCGGGGCTATGCCGGCGGCGTTGGCGCGGTGATCAATGAGGAGGCTGTTCTGGCAGGTTCGCTGTCCTTTATGCAGGACATGGGCGTGGATATGCCCGAGGGTACCCGGGTCAGTCAGGCGATTTATGTGTCTATCGACGGGCAGCTCAGCGGCGTATTCGCCATTTCCTATGCAAAGACCAAGTCCGCTGCCACGGGTCTTACCACCCTATGCGCTTACTCCGGTCTGACTCCGGTGCTGACCTGCGATGATTTTATGGTGACGGAAAGTTTCCTGCGGGCGAAATTCGGCGTCAATACCCGCCGGATGGCCTTCCCCGACCGCATCGCAAGACAGGCACTGGCGGAGAAACAGCCAGAAGAAACCGCAGAAGCACTGGCGCTGACTACCCAAGAGGGCCTGGCAAGCACAGCCTATGCCGTGACCGGAGCCCGGGCGCTGCGTACTGCGACCCATGCCGGTGTGGCGGTGCATTTGCTGGGCGGCATTCTGGGTCTTCTCATTATGCTGGTGCTGGGTCTTTTGGATGCGGATTATCTGCTGACGCCTGCCAATGTGATCCTTTATGAACTGATCTGGATGATCCCCGGACTGTTGATTACCGAGTGGACCCGGTCTGTGTAACAACTATATTCCCGGCAGCTATTTGGTTGCCGGGATTTTTTGTGGGTAGTGCAAAAGACCTGTCCTCGATTTTTGTGTGTTTTGCACAGAAGAACATGTGTCCGCCTGCTGATTTCACCAATTTTGCATTCTGACGAAAATAAGCATTGAAATGTTTGCCTCCTTCGTGTATAATGTCTGTATTGCGGTGCGCAGCACCCATTGCAAGCAGCGGAGGGGAATACCCTTCCCGAAAGGAGATTTGATTTACCATGTACACAGCTAACGCGATCCGTAACATCGTCCTGCTGGGCCACAGCGGCAGCGGCAAGACTGCTCTGGCAGAGAGCTTACTTTACATGACCGGTGCCATTGACCGTATGGGCAAGAATGCCGACGGCAATACCGTTTGTGACTTTGATCCCGAGGAGATCCGCCGGAATATTTCCATTTCCACTTCCGTGGTTCCTCTGGAATACCATAATACCAAGATCAACCTGCTGGACGCACCCGGTGGTTTTGACTTCTCCGGTGCTGCCATGGAGGCTCTCCGGGCTGCTGACGCAGCCATCATCGTCTGCTCCGCCAAGGACGGCATCACCGTCGGCTTCGAGAAGGCATGGAAGTACTGCGAAGAGCGGAATATGCCCCGCTTCATCTACATCTCCAAGGTAGATGAGGATAACTCCGATTACAATGCCACTTTCGACGCTCTGCGTGAGAAGTACGGCAATAAGGTCGCTCCTGTGGTCGTGCCCATCTGGGATGCTTCCCATAAGGTCACCGGCATCATCGATGTGCTGAATAAGCGCGCCTACGAGATGCAGAATCTGAAGCGGGTGGAGATCGAAGTTCCTGCTGACAAGGAATCCGTCGTTGAAGAGTTCAACGATGCGCTGAAGGAATCCGTCGCGGAAACCAGCGAGGAATTCATGGATAAGTTCTTCGGCGGCGAAGACTTTACATATGCCGAGATGATCAAGGGCCTGCACAAGGGTGTCATCGATCATACTCTGTATCCCGTGCTCTGCGGCTCCGGCGTCACCTGCCTGGGCAGCCTGATGCTGATGGACCATATTATCGATCTGCTGCCCAACCCCGTGGAGGGCAACTACCATAAGGCAACTCTGGCCGACGGCACTACCGAGGAGTTCGTGGTTTCTCCCGGCGGCGTGCCTGCTGCCTTCGTCTGGAAGACTGTTTCCGATCAGTACGGCAAGTACTCCTTCGTGAAGGTCCTGTCCGGCGTGATCACTTCCGCTACCACTCTGGTCAATGCCCGTACCGGCGAGACCGAGAAGCTGGGCCGTCTGTACTCCATGTGCGGCAAGAAGAACACCGAGGTCAAGGAACTGTCCTGCGGTGACATCGGCGCCATCGGCAAGATGGACAAGGTCAAGACCGGCGATACCCTCTGCGACCCCAGAAAGGTCGTTAGTCTTAAGGGTATTCCCTATGCTCAGCCCTGTTACTCCGTGGCCATCGCCCCCAAGGTTAAGGGCCAGGAAGAAAAAGTCGGTACCGGCCTGAACCGTCTGAACGAGGAAGATCCCTCCTTCACTTTGGTGAACAACGCTGAGACCAAACAGCTGGTGCTTTCCGGTGCCGGTGATCAGCAGCTGGATGTGCTGGTCTCCAAGCTGAAGACCCGCTACGGTGTGGATGCTGTCCTCAGCCCCGCCAAGGTGGCTTACCGTGAGAAGATCAAGAAGACTGTCCAGGCCCACGGCCGTCATAAGAAGCAGACCGGCGGCTCCGGTCAGTTCGGCGATGTCTGGGTCCGTTTCGAGCCCCAGGAGGAGCAGGACGAGATGATCTTCGCCGAGGAAGTCTTCGGTGGCTCCGTTCCCAAGAACTTCTATCCCGCTGTTGAAAAGGGTATCCAGGAAGCAGTCCAGAAGGGCCCCCTGGCCGGTTATCCCATGGTTGGCCTGAAGGCTGTTCTGTACGATGGCTCTTATCACCCCGTCGACTCCAACGAAATGGCATTTAAGCTGGCTGCCATCCTTGCCTTCAAGGAAGCAATGCCCAATGCTGCTCCCACCCTGTTGGAGCCCATCGGCGCACTGGCAGTTACTGTGCCCGAGACCTATGTCGGCGATGTGATGGGCGACCTGAGCAAGCGCCGCGGCCGTCCCATGGGCATGAACCCCGACTCTGACGGCAATACCGTCATCGAGGCAGAAGTCCCTATGGCAGAGATGAGCAGCTATGCCATCGATCTGCGCGCCATGACCCAGGCCCGTGGCTCCTTCACTCTGAACTTTGTCCGTTACGAGGAAGTGCCCAAGGCCAACCAGCAGAAGATCATCGACGACGCAAAGAACGAGGAATAAATCCAAGCCGCAAGCGGTGCAGTGAAAACTGCACCGCTTTTTTATAGTAGAAAAAGAGTCTGTCTTGTGGTATAGTAAAGACTAAGAGTATAAATGATCGTTTAGCTTATCAAAGGCCCCCCTTGTGTAAAGGGGGCTGTCAGCGAAGCTGACTGGGGGATTGACACAACCCCTCCGCCCCTAACGGGGCACCTCCCCTTACACAGGGGAGGCTCGCGCT
>JAZNJN010000042.1:0-14336 GCA_045578025.1 Faecousia sp.
CCTTTTGGGGTGCTGCGGTGCTTTTCGCAAAGAAATAAGGCTCCCCTGTGTAAGGGGAGCTGTCAGCCGAACAGGCTGACTGAGGGGTTGTCAATCCCTCCGACTCCGCCATGGTTTATGGTATGGTTGCCACTGGCAACCATATAATTCATAATTCGCTGCGCGGAGCACCACGGCGGAGCCACCTCCCTTTACACAAGGGAGGCTTAGAGGCGGCGCTCCCTCGCTCACCTTTTGGGGTGCTGCGGTGCTTTTCGCAAAGTGAATTTAAGTTGACAGTTGACAGTTGACAGTTAAGGTATTGCCTGCGGCAATGATTTTAATTCGTGCGCGTAGCGCACACAATAACTGTCCATTGTCCACTGTCCACTAAAAAAGAAGGAGGTAACACCATGAACACTAGGCGCAAAAAGGGTATGTCTCTGGCGGAGATCTGCGTTGTTCTGGCGGTTATCTCCATTACTGCTTTAATGGTGTCTTCCTTCACCGTCATGGTGGGCGCCCGCAGCGCCGTCAGTGCCGCCAAGCTCAAGGTCATGGAGGATACCGCTCTGGCTGAGTCCTTGCTGGACGGCTGGATCTACCGAATGACCGGAGAGAATGCTGTGGTCATCACGCAAAACGACGAGCTGAAGGCGGTAATGCCCGGCAATGTGATGTATATCGTCAAGCTGGAGGACGGCATGCTGACTGCCCCTCTGCCGGAGGGCAAACAGCTTGCCGTGGAATTAAGCACCGTGAACGCGATCAGCGTGGAAGAGCTGCGTTCCGGCGGCGATGCGATCTTCTTCTGCACCGTCACCTACCCCGATCCCCGGGGCGGCGACGAAGACCAAACTTACACTTTCTGTATTAACCCAAGAGTAGGGGAAACAGTTGACAGTTGACAGTTGACGGTGGACAGTTGATAGTGGAGAGTGGGAAAGTTATGGAACAAAAAGTAGAAACAAAAAGCTTCTTATTTGCAGTGCGCATTGTAAAGCTATGCAAGCACCTGAACGAAAGCAAGAAGGAATTTATCCTTTCCAAACAGTTGCTGAGAGCGGGTACAAGTGTCGGCGCAAATATTGCAGAGGCAGAACAAGCGCAAAGCCGGGCGGACTTCATCTCTAAAATGAGCATTGCGCTGAAAGAGGCGGTGGAAACCAACTATTGGCTGCGCTTGCTGCAAGCATCAGATTATTTGTCAGAAAAAGAATTTTTGTCTATCCATAGTGACTGCTGCGAGTTAGAGAAAATGTTGACTGCCATCATTAAGTCAACAAGGCAATAACTGTCAACTGTCCACTGTCCACTGTCAACTAGAATGAAGGGAGGGCGACCGATGAAAATGAATATTCGTTCCCGCAGGGGCATCTCCATCGTGGAGGTGGTGATCGCCCTCGTGATCATTACCATCATCAGTGCATCGGCGCTGAGTATGATCATGATGTCCGTAAAGGTGGAACGGGAGACCGTTACCGCGCTGGAGGTGGAAAACTGCGCCGAAAATGCGGTGGAGTGCTTCCGCTACGCGGACAGCGAGCTGGTATTTTTTACCTGCCTCAAAAAAACCGGCAACTATACAAAGGAAGACGGCAGCTTCGTCCTGCGCGCAAGTGATTACACCGTGACCATCACGCCGGAAGACCATGAATTTGCATTTACCGCCGTCAGCAAAGGCGGCGTGGAGATATGTGCCTTCACCTTCACAAAAGGAGGTGGGGCAGGATGAAAAAATTCCTAAAAGACCGCCGGGGCGCGGCGCTGGAAATGGCCATCATGCTTTCCGTAGTGACCTTCGCCCTGTCCACCCTGGTGCTGACCACCTCCCTGTTGCAGCACAGCAGAAAGGTTCGGGCGGAAAAAAACATGAACCAAGGGATCACTCTGGAGCAGATGGGTGAGGATTTCTGTGCCGCTGTCGCCCGGAATGCGGGTGACACCTGGGCAGACGCTTACAGGGAAGATTACGACATTGCCATCGAGGGCACTGTGTTGACGGTTACAGACAGAGAAACCGGAGAAGTTCTGCTAAAGGTAGTATTGACGGAAGCGGACGGCGGCGGTTATACTGTAACCGAATGGAACAAGAAATGAGAGGAGCATGGGAGCTATGTTTGAAGCTGCATTGACCGATGTGATCGCCATCGAGACCGAGAGCGACAGCATCCATTTTTACAGCGCCCCCGGCAGCGGCAGAAAGGAAAACCATCTGGCCGCAGGCTATAACTGCCAGATATTCAGTGAGGAATTCTTCGATAAGTTTGGCAAAATTCTGAAGGCCTATCAGCAGAAAAATGCCGCTGCGCCCCTGCAAAAGGTATCGCTGGTGCTGCCGGATCATGTGTTTCTGACGGATACCATCGACATTCCCAACATCGGCAAAAAGGCCATGGAAAATTCTCTGGAGCTTGCCATCGGCGCGGTGTACAAGAACAAAAATGAGCTGAAGTACCGCACCTTCTCCATGGCCCAGAACAAGCAGTTTGCCACTTATGGATTGGTGGGTATGCGCAAGGATCTGGCGGCGAAGCTCACCAATATCTGCATGGAGAACAACATCAATGTGCAGAACATCACCTCTGCCGCCAGCGCTATGACAAACGGTGCCTTTGTGTTGAATCCCAAGGTAAAAAACGGCACATTCGTGCTGCTGAATGTCCGGGAGAACGGCTCCCGTCTGGCCTTTGTCAACAAGGGCCGCACCGTGGGCGGCTATAGCCTGCCCTTTGGCTATTCCATGCTCTATAAGTCCCGGCTGGCGGCAGAAGATCTGCTGTTTGACCATTCCAGCGCAGAGCTGCTGGTGCTGAACGCCAAGGAAAAGGCCAAGGCAAAGCAGCTGACCATGATGGGCGAGGAAATTCTCACCGACCCGGATGAGGAGCAGGAGAGCGCCTCCGTCTTTACCGGAAATGAGGATGGCGAATTTGACATCTGGGACGGAAAGCGGACTGGTCGAAAGCTGCCGAAATTCATGCTCCGGGAAACCCCCACAGAGCGGGAAGGCTTTGTGTATGAGAATTTCCGGATCTTCGTCAAGTGGACACTGGAGCTGATCGCCTCCAACCCTGCCATTACCAACTTGGGTGCGATTGATACAGTGTATGTGAATCTGCCCCGCCCCTACGATTTTCTGTATGACATGGTCAATGCCGAGGAACAGGAGAACGGCGTAAACTTTCAGCCCCTGCTCACCGGCGCCAGCTTTGATGCTTCCGCTGCCGGCGCGAAGGATCTGGAGCTGTTCGGCGGCCTGTATGTAAAACAATTCAACAAAACCAATAACTTTTGAGCAAATGCGCCGGAAAGGAGGCCGTGATGGATCAGCAGGAGTTTATGATGCTGTGTGTACATATCCTTGCCCTGATACTGGGACTGTGTGTGGGCAGCTTTTTGAATGTGGTGATTTATCGCCTGCCCAATAACATGAGCCTTTCCCACCCCGGCTCACATTGTACGACTTGCGATTACAGCCTGAAATGGTACGATAATATCCCGGTACTGTCCTATATTTTGCTGGGGGGCAAATGCCGCAAGTGCAAAAGCCCCATTTCTCCCCGGTACATGATCGTGGAGCTGGTGAACGGACTATTCTGGATTGCCTGCACGGTGCTTTTCTGGAAGGAAAGCCCGCTGTACGCGGTGACCGCTGCGGTGGTATGCTCGGCGCTGATCTGCATCTTCTTCATCGATATGGAGCATATGCTGATCTTTAACCGGTTTACCCTGATGGTGGCGGCAGGCGGTGTGGTGGCGATGGTTACCCGGGGCGCGTGGTTGGATCACCTCATCGGTGCTGCCGCGGGTGCGGTGGTATTTCTGGGACTGTATTACGGTGCCATTGCCCTGCTGAAAAAGGAAGGACTGGGCTTTGGCGATGTGAAATATGCCGCGGCGGCAGGACTGCTGCTGGGCTGGCAGAAGTTTATTTTGGCGATGCTCATCGCCTCGGTGGCAGGTGCGGTGGTGATGACCGCTCTGAACCGGATCCAAAAGGAAGACAAGCAGAAGGAACGCCCCTTTGGCCCTTACTTAGCAGCGGGAACGCTGGTGGCTATGCTGGCGGGGGATGCCATCATTGGGTGGTACATGGATCTTTTGCTGGGAATGATGATCTTTTAAAGAAAGGAGCGCAGATCTATGCAGAAATACAAGTATACGGCGGTCAATCTGCAGAAGCAGAAGATCCGCGGCGTGTTTATCGCCAAGGACGAAGAAGACCTTGCCCTGCAGCTGGCGAAGCAGAGCCTGTTTCTGGTGTCCGCCAAGCCCTATTCCGGCGGCACGCCCTCTGCGTTCTTTACACTGGGTACAGGAAAGGTGTCCATGCCGGAGCTGACCTCTTTCTGCCGGCAATTTGCCATCATGCTCAATACCCATATCCCCATTCTGGACAGTCTGGACATTCTGAAAAACCAGCCCTATTCCAGCTACTTCCGGAATATTCTGGCGGTGGTGTTTGAAGATGTGCAGAGCGGTATGCTCCTGTCCGAGGCATTGAACAAGCACGCAAAAGTGTTCCCTAACTTCTTCCGTAGCATGATCAAGGTGGGCGAACTCAGCGGCAAGCTGGACATGGTGCTGAACGCCCTGGCAGATTATTATGAAAAGGATGCCGACCTGCGTGGTAAAGTGAAGAGCGCGCTGGCTTACCCTATGATGCTGGCGGGCATGACCCTTGGTATTGTGATCCTGATGCTGGCGCTGGTGGTGCCTACCTTCCGGGAAACCCTGGATCAGTTGGAAGTGGAGGCCACGGGCCTCACGGCTGCCGTGTATGCGGTGTCGGATTTTCTGCTGGAATGGTGGCAGTATTTGCTGGCGGGCATCGTGGTTTTGGGACTGATCATTTTCCTGGTTATCCGCACGGAGTTCGGCGGCTACGCGGTAGATGTGCTGAAATTGAAACTGCCCATCCTCAAGACCATCCAGATCAACATGATCACCGCCCGCTTCGCCCGCGCCTTTGCGCTGCTGCTTTCCAGCGGTATGGATCTGAACGAGGCGATGTACGCCACGGAGATCGTCATCGGCAACAAGTATCTGACAAACCGGTTCCGGCAGGCCACCGAGGCGGTCCGGGCGGGTATGTCCTTAACCAACGCCTTTGAAAGCTACAATCTATTCCCACCCATGATGATCCAGATGATCACCATCGGCGAAAAGACCAACGCGCTGGACGATGTTTTGACCCGCTCCTGCAATTTCTTCGACACCCAGGTGGAGACCTCCATGAACTCCCTGACCAATAAGATCCAGCCCATTATGCTGCTGGTCATGGGCTCTGTCATTGGTATCCTGTTCCTGGCGGTGTATTCTCCCATGATCTCCATCATGACGGGCTTGAGCGCTTGACGCGAGAGGTAGGACGATATGAATATTAATCATGAGCTTTTACAATTTTATATTTACAAAAAGCTGGTCAAGCGCAAGGACGCCCCGGAGATTTTAAGTGAGTGTGACCGACTGAATGTAAGCGTCCGGGACTACCTGCTTGCTAAGGAAGTCATCACAGAGAACACGGAGCTGGAGGCACGGGCAGAGTATTACTGCATGCCTTATGTCGAGATCGATATGCTGGATATCGACAGAGGGCTGTTCGAACTGTTCACCTTTGACTTTATGAAGAAGCACAAGGTGATTCCCGTCAGCTACGATAAAAACGGCACACTTCTGGTGGCATCCGGCAAGCCCCTCAGCTGCCATGCCATGTCTGCCATTTCGGTACAGCTGAGCTGCAAGTGCGACTATATTCTGGTGCCCCCGGTACAGATCGACCGTTATGTAGACTCTGTTTCCGCGGTGCAGTCTACCTCTGCTGCCTTGAGCGACCTGAACACAGAAAAGGCAGAGCAGCAGGTCAGCGCCATGCAAAAGGGCAATCAGGGCGTTTCCAGCGAAAATGATGTCATCAATAACCCTGCGGTCCGTCTGGTGGACTCCGTCATCAAGGAAGCCATTCCCTATCGGGCCAGCGATATCCATATCGAACCCTTTGAAAAGGCGGTCCGGGTGCGTTACCGTATCGACGGCGACCTGCAGGACCGGGCGGAATTCCCCATCGAGGCCTACTCTGCCATCTGCGCCCGTTTGAAGATCATGTCCGGTCTGAATATCGCGGAGCGCCGTGTGCCTCAGGACGGCCGTATCAACATGGTCATAGGCGGCAAGGAGTACGATTTCCGTGTATCCACGCTGCCTACGGTTTTTGGTGAGAAGTTCGTGATCCGTGTGCTGGATAAGACCTCTTTCCACTTTACCCGGGCAGATCTGGGCTTTACCGAGCATGAAAACGCGGTGGTGGACAAAATGCTTGCCCGCCCCCACGGCATCATTCTGCTGACCGGTCCTACCGGCTGCGGTAAGTCTACTACGCTGTACTCCTTCCTGAAGGAAGTGAACAATCCTACGGTGAATATCGTCACCGTCGAAGACCCGGTGGAATTTACCATGGCGGGCATCAACCAGACCCAGGTGAACACCAAGGCGAACATGACCTTCGCCACCGCCCTGCGCTCCATTTTGCGTCAGGACCCGGATATCATCATGATCGGTGAGATCCGTGACGAGGAAACGGCAGAGATCGCCGTCCGTTCCGCTATCACGGGACACATTGTGTTCAGTACGCTGCATACCAACGATGCCCCCGGCGCAATTCTGCGTCTGCAGGACATGGGTGTGGATAACTATCTGGTTGCTGACGCACTGGTAGGCGTTATCGCCCAGCGACTGGTGAAGCGGCTTTGCCCCGCCTGCAAGAAGAAGGGCCGTACCAATGCCAAGGAGATGGAGATTCTGGGCATTGACGAACCTATCACCATCGCCAGACCCCAGGGTTGCCAGTTCTGCAACAATACGGGCTATAAGGGCCGAATTGCCGTCCATGAGGTCATGTACATGAATGAGGCCATGAAGAGCGTGGTCATGCACGAAAAGAATCTGGATGTGCTGCGGAAAATGGCGGCAGATAACGGCATGGTCTCTCTGTGGAGCTCCTGCCGGAGTCTGGTGGTCAAGGGCATTACCAGCATTCAGGAGCTGATGACACTGCACGTGGAGTGATCCCCGCAAATCATCCTGTGAGCAAGGAGAAAATGTATGGCGAAACAGCATTTTTATTCCCGCGTCCCGGCAAAAATGAGCATGTACAACCGTTCCGACGGGTACGATACCTATGCCCATTCTCAGGGACTGGAGCGGGCGTTTGTTGAAAAAGAGCTTGCCGCTGTATATGAGAACAAGCTGAGCAAACACGATATGGAGGCGGTACGCACCGGGAAGATGCCCCGGGTGTACAGCCAGATCTGCCTGCGCTCCGGCGAGACCGTGCAAGCGTGCATTACTTATTTGCCCCGGGATTATACCGGGGAGCGCAGCGCCTATCTGTGCCATAGTCTGATCCTCACCGACGCAGAAATGGAAAAGCTGTGCCGGGGGGAGCATGGGGTGCTGAATCCCGAAATGTTCCCTGTTCCCGAGATGGACTTTTTATCTTCCGAATCGGCTGCGGATGACGGTTATCCGGAGATGATCTATGTACCTGCCCCGGCGGAAGATCCCAAAGTGCTGGCGGAAAAGTACGAGCCGGAGCTGCTGGGGAAATTCATGTACGCCCTTTTGGCAGTGTTCTTCGCCAAGGGGAAGACGGTGTATTTTAAGCTGCCCTGCGAGGATACGGAAGTATCTGAGGCTGCCTTGAAGTTTTTAAGTGCGGTTATGACGGTGATCCCCCGGCGGGCGAAGGAGGAGCTGTCCTTTGTCACCTATGTGACGGATGCGGGGCAGTATCCCGGTGCGAAATTTAAGTGCGTTGCCGCTCAATGCCCGGAAATCGCCCCCGCCAAGGGTGTGTTCTTTGATCTGGCTACGGGTCTGGTTACCGGACTTCCCTCGGCGGATATCATGGCGAAAGCGCCGGTAAGCTTTTTCTGCTCGTTGCTTTCTGAGCAGGCCCAGCGGGAGGAGTTCCTCCTGTTCATGGACCGGGCTATGAATACCATGCCCAAGCTGGATAAGCTGAACATGAAGACGCTTTCCGATCTGGTGTTCCTCTTTGGTGGCGCCAGCGGCCTGTATCCTCAGCAGTCCATTCTGCCCAACGATACAAAGGTGTATGACTTGCTGTGCGTTTATGAAAAGTACCGGGATGCCCTCAGTGAGGAAAGCAGAAGAAATGTCTACAAGTGCCTGGAGCGGTATCCCCAGAATCATGTGGCGATCCCCAAGAATATCTTCTCTAAGCTGGCAAAGCTGTACCCTGCCGAGCCGGACAGTGTCAAGCGGATGGCGATGCATGTGGTGCTGGAGCTGATCCACACGGATATCATGCGGGAAAAGCTGTTTACCTTTATCAAAAATAATTACGACCGTGAGGATGCTGACATCCGGGCGCTGATCACTTCCGATCTGTGCCGGGTGTTCTACGGCGGTTTCCTCCAGCCTCAGATATTGACCTTTTTCCGGGAGCATTTTGCAAATGAGCCGGAGCAGGCGAGGGATGCGGTGTTTGAAAAACTGATGCTCACCATCCGTACAGAGGCGGTGCAGCAGCAAATCTTGGAGTTCCTTGAGGAAAACTATGAGGTGCTGTCCCAGGGACAGAAGGATCTGTTCTACAACACTTTCTTTGAGATGCTGCCGGAGGCAGATGGGCTGGCCGCGGCACTGATCAGGCTAGTTAACGGCAAGATCGACGGAGAATCCCCGGAACGGAAGACACAGGTTAAGGATAACATTTCTGCCCTGTTAGACAACTCCGGCAGAAAAAAGGACAATGATCTGGTTGCCCTGCTGTGCGCAGAGGGCGGTTTCTGTTGCGACACGGTAACCGCGCTGGTGTTCGGGAAATGGCATTCAAGAAAAATCTTTACGGAGTATCTGGAACAGCTATCTCAAAAGCCGGTGACGGCAAGGGTAGCGGCGCTGCTGCGCATCGATCGAATCGTTTCCAATATGGAGGAAACGGCGCAAGGCAAGCTGATTCTGGCGCTGGAGCAGGTGTTCGCCGGTAACGGGCAAGGCGCGGATCTCTATGATTGGCTGGAGGCAGACCGGGTCGCGGAAGAAAAACTGTCCACTGACCCGAATGGCTTTGCCTACCTGCTGCGCCTCAAGGTCACCCAGCCTGCCATCGAAAATGCGCTGACAGATGTGTTCGATACCCGGCTGGGCAAGGACGGACTGCAGATCATCGAACAGTATGCCCTAGGCAATTCCGAGCTGTTGGATGCGGAAGCCTATAAAGTGATTGGGCTGTTCCTGAATTGGAAGGAATCGGTGGAACGGAAAGACGGGCAGACTGTGTTCCAGTGCCTGAAGCAGATGCCCCAGGATGTCGCTCTGCGCCAAAAAATGGCGGGATATATCCGGACCTGCTTAGGAAATAAGGCGGAAAATGACCCCGGGCAGGGTGTGCTGTATGAGATGAGCGCCAGCTATCTGGGCAAGGGCGTACTGCTGTCGGAAACCGCATATCGCCGCTGCAAGGAGCAGCTGACGGAACCTTTGATTGCCCAGATGAAGATCCCCAAGGCGGTCAAAGAGGGCGCCCGGCAGGCAGCGGAAGTTGTTCTTAAATATCTGGTCACCGCCTGCGGTAGTGAGGAATTTTTGAATGCGGTCTGTGCCGACGAGGAAGGACTGCAGGCATTCCTGCTGGAATTTGCCGCCGATTACGGAAACGGTGCAGACAAGTGGGTGCTGTCCTGTATTTCCCAAGCACCGGTACAGCTGATGACGGTGGTTCGCAAGCTCCAGAAAGAAAGCAAACCCGCCAATGGGTCTTTGTTTGCAAAGCTTTTCGGAAAGAGATAAAAGAGGAGGCAAACGCCTCCTCTTTTTCGCTCCGTGCAAACAGTGTTAATAAACGGTAAATTTTTCATTGATTTTGATACAGACCCTTGTAACGAAATTGTGGATTATATATAATGATAAAGTTGAAAAAACTCCAAGAATCAATCATAGGAGAGACTTTCATGAAGAAAATCTATGCCCAGTCTATTGACGAAGTCCTTCGCGATGTGGAATCGGGCGCAGAGGGTCTGACCACTGCCCAGGCCCAGGAGCGCCTGGCCAAATACGGTCCCAATAAGCTGAAGGAGGGCGAAAAGCCCACGCTGCTTCGGCGATTCCTGACCCAGTTGAAGGATCCCATGCTGATCATTTTGATGATCGCTGCCGCAGTGTCTGCAGCAACCACGGTCATCGACTTTATGCAGCTGCCCGAGCCCCGGGACATCGGTCATCTGACAGGAGGACTGGTGGAGGTGGGCATCATCCTGGTGGTGGTGTTGCTCAATGCCATTTTGGGCGTGATCCAGGAGAGTAAGGCAGAGGCGGCCATCGAAGCGCTGCAGACCATGACGGCTGCTACTTGTAAGGTGCTTCGTGACGGCAAGATGGTGATCCTCCACTCCGATGAGCTGGTACCCGGCGATGTGGTCATTCTGGAGGCCGGTGACGCTGTGCCTGTCGACGGCCGTATCATCGAAAACGCTTCTTTGAAGATCGAGGAAGCTGCGCTGACCGGTGAGTCCGTTCCTGTCAACAAGCTCATCGACGCGCTGAATCTCACCGCCGGACAGGACGATGTGCCTCTGGGTGACCGGAAGAATATGTGCTATATGGGCTCTACCGTGGTTTACGGACGGGGCAAGGCAGTGATCGTCGCCACCGGCATGGACACCGAGATGGGCAAGATCGCCGGCGCTCTGGCTGCCGCCGAGGAAGAGCAGACCCCTCTGCAGCGCAAGCTGGACAGCTTGGGCAAGACTCTGAGCTTCCTGGTGCTGGGTATCTGTGTGTTTATCTTCCTGTTTAATCTGGTGATGAAGCAGGATTACTCCATGAGCGGCGTACTGAGCACCTTCATGGTTGCGGTTTCCCTGGCAGTTGCCGCCATTCCGGAAGGTTTGGCCACGGTGGTGACGGTAGTGCTTTCCATCGGTGTCACCAAGATGTCCAAACGCAATGCCGTCATCCGCCGGCTGACCGCTGTGGAGACCCTGGGCTGCACCCAGGTCATCTGCTCCGATAAGACCGGCACCCTGACTCAGAACAAGATGACGGTCGTCGACCATCTGGGTGAAACCAATCTGGTGGCTACCGCCATGGCGCTGTGTTCCGATGCCAATCTCAACGAGGAGAATCAGGCAGAGGGTGAACCCACCGAGTGCGCGCTGGTCAACTTTGCTTACAGCGTCGGCCTGCATAAGGCGCAGCTGGAGAAAGCGACACCCCGTGTGGATGAAGCGCCCTTTGACTCCGGCCGTAAGATGATGTCCACCGTTCATGCTGTGGAGGGCGGCTTCGTGCAGTACACCAAGGGCGGCCCCGATGTGATCCTTGCCCGCTGTGCTTACTACTATGAAAACAGCGAAGCAAAGCCTATGACCGACGCCAAGCGCGACGAGATCATGGCCGCCAACAAGGCTATGGCCGACAGAGCGCTTCGGGTGCTGGCAGTTGCCAAGCGGGACTGGAGTGAAAAGCCTGCTGACAATACCCCCGAGTATCTGGAGCGGGAGCTGGTGTTCCTGGGCCTGACCGGTATGATCGACCCGGTTCGTCCCGAGGTCAAGGCCGCCATCGAGGAGTGCCGCGCTGCGGGCATCCGTCCTGTGATGATCACCGGCGACCATAAGGATACCGCCGTTGCCATCGCCAAGGAGCTGGGCATCATCACCGATGCATCCCAGGCCATCACCGGTGCGGAGCTGGACGAGATCTCTGACGAGGATATCTGTGAGTTCGTCCAGAAGTACGGCGTTTACGCCCGTGTGCAGCCGGAACACAAGACCCGCATCGTCACCGCCTGGAAGGCGCTGGGCGCCATTACCGCCATGACCGGCGACGGCGTCAACGACGCCCCCTCCATTAAGTCTGCGGACATCGGTGTTGGCATGGGTATCACGGGTACCGATGTTACCAAGAATGTTGCCGATATGGTGCTGGCGGACGATAACTTCGCCACCATCGTTTCTGCTGTGGGTGAGGGCCGTCGGATCTATGACAATATTCGTAAGGCCAACCAGTTCCTGCTGGCATCCAATATGTCCGAGGTTTTGGGCGTTTTCAGCGCAACCCTGATGGGCTTCGTGCTGCTCAATCCTGTGCATCTTCTGTTTATCAACCTGGTCACCGACTGCTTCCCTGCCCTGGCATTGGGCATGGAGGAGGCAGAGCCGGATACCATGAACCGTCCTCCCAGAAATTCCAAGGATGGTATCTTCTCCGGCGGCTTGGGCCTGGATGTGATCTACCAGGGCGTTCTGGTCACTGTGATCACACTGATTGCCTATCTCATCGGCGCATCCATGGAATTCGGCGGGAACTTCTTCCAAACTCTGCGTACTGTAGGAGAATCCGGCCACGGCATGACCATGGCCTTCCTGGCAATGAGCATGTGCGAGATCTTCCATTCCTTCAATCTGCGCTCTCAGCGCAAGTCCATCTTCAGCCTGAAGGGTCAGAACAAGATCCTCTGGGCGGCCATGCTGGGAAGCCTGCTGCTGACCACTCTGGTCATCGAAGTGCCCTTCCTCGCCACTGCCTTTGGCTTCACCACCATCGGTCTTGTGGAGTACGGCATCGCCATGGCACTGGCCATCCTGGTGATCCCCGTAGTGGAGATCGTCAAGCTGATCCAGCGCGCTATCAGGCCCTGATAAAAAAAGGACACCGCCTTTCGGCGGTGTCCTTTTTGTACTTTAGGAGATGGGTTCAAAGTCTGCCGCGCCGTGCTTGCACAGGGGGCATACGATGTCATCGGGAAGGGTATCGCCCTCGTAGACCCAGCCGCAGACCTTGCACACGAAGCCCTTCTTACCCTCGGTATCGGGCTGGGGTTTCACATGATTCTGGTAGTAGGTGTAGGTCATGGTCTCCTTGTCGGAGATCACCCGGGCCTCGGTGACGGAGCAGATGAACATGCCGTGGGTATCCAGATCCACATAGCTGTCCACCTTCAGACTCATGAAGGAATTGATGTGTCCGGGCAGGAAACGCAGGCCGTTGTCGCTGCGCAGCTCCTGGATGCCGGCAAACTTGTCTGCCGTCCGTCCGCTCTGGAAACCGAAGGTCTCAAAGGTGGAGAAGGGGGCGGTGATGTCTAAGCAGTTGACATTCATAATGCCGGTCTGCTTGATCACATGATGGGAGTAGTTCTCCTTGTTGATGGTCACGGCAACCCGGTTGGGGGTGTTGGTGACCTGAGTAACGGTATTGACGATGAGACCGTTGTCCTTGGTGCCGTCGTTGGAGGTGACCACATACAATCCGTAGCCGATGTTAAACAGGGCGGTCAGATCGTTCTTGTTGGCGGTGGCATCCTGCCGGGCAAGGTACTCCCGGCACAGCTCGTCGGATAGATCCTCGATCTGAGCGGTGCTTTCGCTATTAAGGGCAGAGAGGATCTTCACGGTGGTGTCAGTGAAGGTGATGTCCTTGCTGCCGTCAAACATGGAGCGCATCACCTTGGCAGCCAGAGGTGCCCAGGAGCCGTTTTCCATCAGCGCCACGGTGCGGTTCTGGAAGTTCCGCTCCGTCAGATGATGGATAAAGGTCTTCATAAAGGGGAAAATATCCGCATTGTAGGTAGTGGTGGCAAGCACCAGCTTGTTATAGCGGAAGGCATCCTCCACAGCTTCCGCCATGTCCGTCCGGGCAAGGTCGTGGACGACCACCTTGGGCGCGCCCTTGTCCTGCAGCTTCTGGGCCAGCAGCTCCACAGCGGTCTTGGTGTTGCCGTAGACGGAGGTGTAGGCGATGACGATGCCCTCGCTTTCCGGCTCATAGGAGGACCAGATGTCGTACAGATTCAGATAGTAGCCCAAGTTCTCCGTCAGTACAGGGCCGTGGAGGGGGCAGATGATAGAGATGTCCAGCGTGGCGGCTTTCTTCAGCAGTGCCTGCACCTGAGCGCCGTATTTGCCCACGATGCCGATGTAGTAGCGCCTTGCCTCGCATGCCCAGTCTTCTTCTACATCCAGCGCGCCGAATTTGCCGAAGCCGTCGGCGGCGAACAGTACCTTATCATAAGAATCGTAGGTCACGATGACCTCGGGCCAGTGGACCATGGGAGCGGTAACGAAGGTCAGGGTGTGCTTGCCCAGAGAAAGGGTGTCGCCCTCGCCCACCACGATGCGGCGGTCAGCAAAGTCATCGCCGAAGAAATTCTTCATCATGGCAAAGGCCTTGGCAGAGGAAACCACCACGGTGTCCGGATAGACCTTCAGGAAATTGGCGATGTTGGCGGAATGGTCCGGCTCCATGTGCTGGACCACCAGATAGTCGGGGTTCCGGCCGCCTAAGGCATTCTGAATGTTATCCAGCCATTCGTGGGTAAAATTCTT
>JAZNJN010000043.1:0-9085 GCA_045578025.1 Faecousia sp.
GACTGGGGGATTGACAATCCCTCCGTCAGCCTGTTCGGCTGACACCTCCCTTTACACAAGGGAGGCTCGCGCTGCGCGCTCCATTACGCATATAAACGATCATTTATCACAAGATATACAAACCGGGCTGCTTAAGCAGCCCGGTTCTTTTTACTTATCTTCCTCGGGGACGAAGTCCAGCACCAGTTCCTGAACCTCGGTTTGCATTCGGGTATATTTGACACCCGCCGCATCCAGCATCCGCTTGGACACCAGATTCATCATGGTATCGGCATACTTATCGGACAGGTACAGCACTTCCTTGATGCCGCTCTGGATAATGGACTTGGCGCACTCGTTGCAGGGGAACAGCGCCACATAGATCCGGCTGCCGTGGAGGTCGCGGCCATTTGCGTTGAGAATGGCGTTCAACTCTGCGTGGACAACATAGGGATACTTGGTGGCAGCATCATTTTCACCCTTGCGATCCCAGGGGAACTCATCGTCGGAGCAGCCTTTTGGCATGCCGTTGTAGCCGGTGGAGATGATGATATTGTCCTCAGAAACGATACAGGCGCCCACCTGGGTATTGGGATCTTTGCTGCGCTTTGCGGCGAGGATGGCGATGCCCATAAAATATTCGTCCCAGCTGATGTAATCTGTGCGTTTCATGTGGATTTCCTCCCAAAAATCTTATTTTTTCCCATTATACAACAAAAACAGGACAGGTCAAGCCCTGTCCTGTTTTTTCTCTCAATCAAAGAAATCTTTCAGCGTATCGAAGAACTTCTTCCGCTTGGGAGTGGCCTCCAGACTGTCATCCAGCTGGCGCAGCAGCTCTTTCTGCTCGCGGGTCAGCTTAGTGGGAGTCTCTACCACCACGGTAAACCGGTGGTCGCCACGGCGGCGGGGATTGCTTACATCGGGAATGCCCTTGTCCCGCAGGACGAATTCCTTGCCGGTCTGTGTTCCCTCGGGGATGTTGAAGGACACCTTGCCATCCAGAGTAGGCACTTGAATTTCTGCGCCCAGTGCCGCTTGGGAGAAGGTGATAGGCACTTCGCAGTAGACGGTAGTATCCTGCCGGGTGAAGATGGGATGGCGGCGGATATGGATCTGCACCAGCACATCACCGTTAGGACCGCCGTTATTACCAACACAGCCCTCGCCCCGGACCCGGACACTCTGTCCCGCATCCACACCGGCGGGAACTTTCACCCGGATCTTCTGGGTGCGGCGGACCTTGCCCTTGCCCCGGCAGGTGTTGCAGGGGTTCTTGATGACCTTGCCCCGTCCGTTACACTGGGGACACACGGAAGTGGACTGCATCTGCATACCCATGAAATTCTGGGTAGTACGCACCTGGCCTGCGCCGTGGCAGTAAGAACAGGTCTCCACTGCGCCGTCGGCAGAGCCGGAGCCGGAGCAGCTGCTGCAGTTTTCAATTCTTTGGACACTGACTTCCTTTTCGCAGCCAAAGGCTGCCTCCTCGAAGGTCAGATCCAGCCGGGCGCCTACATTTTCGCCCCGGGTGGGGGCGTTCTGCCGGCTGCTTCTGCGGCTGCCGCCACCGAAGAACTCACCGAAAATGTCGCCCAAATCGCCGAAATCTCCAAAACCGCCGAAGCCGCCAAAGCCTGCGCCGCCCTGACCTGCGCCGTAATTGGGGTCGACACCGGCAAAGCCGAACTGGTCGTAACGGGCGCGCTTATCGTCATCGGACAGCACCTCGTAGGCCTCGCCTACCTCCTTGAATTTCTCCTCGGCCTCCTTGTCGCCGGGATTCCGGTCGGGATGGTACTTCATGGCGAGCTTGCGATAGGATTTCTTTATGTCTTCGCCGCTGGCGCCCTTTTGGACGCCCAGCACCTCGTAATAATCGCGTTTATTTTCTGCCATAGTTTCACCTCATATCAGAGGCCCCCTTGTGTAAAGGGGGCTGTCAGCGAAGCTGACTGGGGGATTGTCATAACAGAACAACTTACAATCCCTCCGTCACGCCTAACGGCGTGCCACCTCCCTTTGCACAAGGGAGGCTTATTCCAATGCACCAATAAGGGGCGGCTTTCACCGCCCCTTAGGGGAGATCTTAGTCAACAGTCTCGTAATCGGCATCCACAACGCCGTCATCACCGGGCTGTGCGCCGGGCTGACCCTGGGGATTTGCCTGCTGGTACAGCTTTTCGCTGACCTTGTAGAATGCCTGCTGGACTTCCTCGGTTGCGGCCTTGATAGCGGCAATGTCGGTGCCCTTGTTGGCTTCCTTCAGCTTGTCAACAGCGGCCTGGATGGAATCCTTCTCCTCCGCAGAGATCTTGTCGCCCAGCTCGTTCAGGGTCTTCTCGGTCTGGTAGACGGTCTGGTCTGCCATGTTGTGGGTATCCACTTCCTCACGGCGGGCCTTATCCTCGGCAGCAAACTGCTCGGCTTCCTTCACTGCCTTGTCGATGTCCTCCTGGGACAGGTTGGTGGAAGCGGTGATGGAGATGTTCTGCTCCTTGCCGGTACCCAGATCCTTGGCGGAAACCTTCACGATGCCGTTGGCATCGATGTCAAAGGTGACCTCGATCTGAGGCACGCCACGGGGTGCGGGAGCGATGCCGGAAAGCTGGAAGCGGCCCAGAGTCTTATTGTAAGCCGCCATCTCGCGCTCGCCCTGCAGGACATGGACATCAACAGAGGTCTGGCCGTCTGCGGCGGTGGAGAAGATCTGGCTCTTGTGGGTGGGGATGGTGGTGTTGCGGTCGATGAGGCGGGTGAACACACCGCCCATGGTCTCGATACCCAGGGACAGGGGAGTGACATCCAGCAGCAGGATATCCTGCACATCGCCGGTGAGCACGCCGCCCTGGATGGCTGCGCCAACGGCCACACATTCATCGGGGTTGATGCCCTTGAAACCTTCCTTGCCGGTGATGCTCTTGACAGCATCCTGGACAGCAGGGATACGGGTAGAGCCGCCAACCAGCAGCACCTTGTGCAGGTCGGAAGCGGTGAGGCCGGCATCGGACATAGCCTGCTTGACAGGCTTCAGAGTCCGCTCCACCAGATCTGCGGTCAGCTCATTGAACTTGGCGCGGCTGACGGTCACATCCAGGTGCTTGGGGCCCTCGGCATTTGCGGTGATATAGGGCAGGTTCACATTGGTGGTGGTCATGCCGGAAAGCTCGATCTTGGCCTTCTCGGCAGCCTCCTTCAGACGCTGCATAGCAGCCTTGTCGGCACTCAGGTCAATGCCCTCTGCCTTCTTGAACTCGGCAACCAGGTAATCCATGATCCGCTGGTCGAAGTCGTCGCCGCCCAGACGGGTATCGCCGGCGGTTGCCAGAACTTCGATAACGCCGTCACCGATGTCCAGAATGGACACGTCGAAAGTACCGCCGCCCAGATCGTAAACCATGATCTTCTGCTCGGTCTCCTTATCAAGACCGTAGGCCAGTGCAGCCGCAGTGGGCTCGTTGATGATGCGCTTGACATCCAGACCGGCAATTCGGCCGGCATCCTTGGTGGCCTGGCGCTGAGAGTCAGAGAAGTAAGCGGGAACAGTGATAACAGCCTCAGTAACGGTAGTGCCCAGATAAGCCTCAGCATCCGCCTTCAGCTTCTGCAGCACCATAGCGCTGATCTCCTGGGGGGTGTAGCCCTTGCCGTCGATGTCCACATGGTAGTTCTCGCCCATGTGGCGCTTGATGGAAGCGATGGTGCGGCCGGCGTTGGTGACCGCCTGGCGCTTAGCCACCTGACCGACCATGCGCTCGCCGGTCTTAGAAAATGCCACAACAGAGGGGGTGGTTCTGCCACCCTCAGCGTTGGCGATAACAACAGGCTCGCCGCCTTCCAGAACTGCCACGCAGGAGTTCGTTGTACCCAAGTCAATACCAATAATCTTACCCATAATAATTTCCTCCATATATAAAAGTTAATAGTTTACACTTCTCAAGGCCCCCTTGTGTAAAGGGGTCTGTCTGCGTTAGCAGACTGGGGGATTGTCAATCCCTCCGTCAGCCCTCCGGGCTGCCACCTCCCTTTGCACAAGGGAGGCTTATTTAGTTCGCAACTTGTACCATCGCGAAGCGGATGACCTTGTCGCCGATCTTGAAGCCCTGCTGGAACACCTGGGTGATGGTGTTCTCGGGGGTCTCGTCATCGTCAATGTGAAGCACCGCGTTGTGCAGATTCGGGTCGAAAACTTCGCCCTCTTCACCAAAGATCTCCACGCCCATGCCGTTGAGGATCTTCGTAAGTTCGGTCATGGTCATTTCCACGCCCTTTTTGAAAGCGGTGTCCGCAGTTTCCTGCTTTAATGCCCGTGCCAGATTGTCATACACCGGCAGGAGCTTTTCTACCGCGTCGCACTTGCCATTGGTGTAAGACTGCTCCTTTTCCTTGGCGGTGCGCTTGCGGAAATTGTCGAATTCCGCTGCCAGCCGCAAGTGGGCATCATGCTCTGCGTTATACTTCTCCTCGAAGGGATTGACCTCGGGGGTTTCTTCCAGAACCTCCTCCACAGTCTCCTCCACGGGAACTTCTTTCTTTTCCTTTTTTGCCACGATTAGGCCTCCTTATGATCGCCCTCGGGCAGCTGAGGCTGCTCGGGCTTGCTGAACATCTTGCTCAAGCTTTCTGCGAAGTAGCTTAAGCGGGCGGTGACTTTGGCGTAATCCATTCGGGTCGGACCGACCACACCGATCATGCCCTGCAAGCCGTCACCGATGTCGAATTTTGTCATGACTACGGAAGTATCCCGCAGTTCCTCGGACACATTCTCAGGACCTACCAGCACCTTTGTGCCGTTTGTGCCCTGCATCACCGCAGGAAGATTGCTGAGGGCGTCCTCATCCAGTGTGGTGAGCATCCGCTGCGCCTTGTCGATGTTCCGGTATTCCGGGTGCTGCAAGAGTCTTGCCTGTCCCGCCACCGCCATGTTGGTGGTGGCGTTGCGGCGCAGGGTCTCTGTGGCGAAGTCCACGATTACCGGCACTAAGCTGGCAGCGTTTTCTGCGGAATTCATCACCCGCTCCATTAAGCTTTCGGTAAATTCCTCAGCCGGCAGGTCGGTCATGGTGGCATTCAGCAGCGCGGACAGGAGCTTCAGCTCGCTTTCGCCCACATTTAAGGGCAGCTTGATCAGCTTGTTGACCACCTCGTCGGTGCTGAGCATCATCACCAGGATAATGCTACCTGCGCCGGCGGCGATGAGATCAAACCGCTTCACCGTAGCACCGCCGGAGCGGGATGCCACAGAAATGGCGGGAAGATCGGTAGCCTGAGAAACCAGCTTCGCCACCTTTTCCACCATCTTATCCACCCGCTGCATCTTCTCTTCCAGAGATACATTGATGGAGTGGGCTTCGTCCATGCTCAGCCGGTAGTCCATCATCAGCTCATCCACGTAAAGCCGGTAGCCGGCGGGAGAGGGGATGCGTCCTGCGGAGGTGTGGGGCTGCTCTAAGTAGCCCATGGCCAGAAGGTCCGCCATTTCGTTGCGGATGGTGGCAGAGGAGTAGTTCATATCGGGAAGCTCCGCGATAGCCTTGGAGCCAACCGGCTCGGCGGTGCGGATGTACAGGTCCACGATGCAACGCAGGACCTTCTTTTTCCGTTCGGTCAGTTCCATGTGCTTTCTCCAATCTTAGCACTCCGTATGTCTGAGTGCTAAGCACACTATACAGCAGAGTGCTAAAAAAGTCAAGGGGTGGATTTTGAATTATTTTTGAACTTTTCCGGAAACTTATACAAAAAACACCTGCGGGCACTTCCCGCAGGTGTTTTCGTTGTTTTTCGCTTACAGGATCTGGCAGAATTCCACCGGCTCGCCGGAGGGACTCATGATCTTGAAGAACCGGACGCCTTTTTCCCACATGGTGGGCAGGGACTGAATACCCTCTGCCTCGAAGGTGTAGCCCTGCTCTTTGCAATACTGATAATCCGCCTCAATATCCTCGGACTGGAAGCAAATATGATCCAGCTTGCCGGGGGCATCGATGTCGTCCACCTGATAGATCTCGTAGACCACATCGCCGTTCTTGATGAAACGGACGGGGATTCCGTCTTCGGTTTCGAAGCTGCCGATGAGGGAGAAACCAAGTACATCGATGTACCAGTTGACGGTGGATACGATGTCTTTGGTGGGGAAGCCGATGTGGCCCAAGGGACGGTTTTTGATCATAAGGGATTCCTCCTATATTATGTATTTACCTTAATATACCATAAATAACCGCTAGGAGCAAGACCTCATTCACGAAAAAGGCCCCCTTGTGTAAAGGCTTAGTGACCGTTGCCGCAAAGCGGTTTACGGACACTTAGTACAGAGGAGGGCTGTCTGCGTTAGCAGACTGGGGGATTGTCAATCCCTCCGTCAAAAATCAAAGATTTTTGCCACCTCCCTTTGCACAAGGGAGGCTTTTCGCTCTTTATAAAATACCCATAGGATCATAAATTTCGTGTTTGCAAGGATCAAAAGCATTTTCCCCCTCTGCCTTTACATAGAAAAGACCCCTTTTCCCTTTGTGACTAAATATAAACTTGCTCTCGCACAGCAGCTTGTGAATTCTGGAATGAAACTTTGAATATAGTGTTGCATCAATGTAAATAACACGCACACTATTCGCTAAGCAAACCCCAAGACCCTCCATGGTTGTTGCGATAACCGGCAGCTTTTTCTCTTTCACCCCACTCACTCCCTAAAAAATAATAACACATTTGCGTTCATTTGACAACATATGTATTCATAAAAATCAAGAATTACCCTTACACTAATTGTGTAAGGAGGGATGCATAGATGCTGAACCCAGAAATCGTAGGCATTGTGATTCAGAGATTCCGGGAAGAACGCAAGCAATCTCAAGAGCTGCTCAGCGGACTTGCAGGAATCGGGAGAACCCATTTAAGTGCCATTGAGCGCGGTGAAAGAAAGCCGACTTTGGAAACCTTTTATAGAATCAGCCAAGCTTTGGGAGTAAAACCAAGCAATCTTCTTGCCGCTATTGAGGAAGAAATCGAAAAATAAACCGTCATCCCAGTATAGGGATGACGGTTTTTGTTTCACTCCATCACTTCCATGACCTTGCCGCAGCAGCGGGGGATGACCTCTCCGGCTTTCACATGGAGCATCTTATGGCAAACGGGGCAATAGACATCGCACTCTTTCTCTGCCCGGACCACAGAAATGAGGCCGCTTTTCAGCTCCATATCAGTCCAGGACCTCCATGATCCGGCCACAGCAGAAGGGAATCACTTCTCCCGCCTTTACATAGACGGTTTTGTTGCAGGTGACACAATAAACTTCGGTATCATAGGGCGCCCGCACTTCCGGAACAGCCTTTTTCTCTTCTTCCGTCAGACCGTCAATATGGAACACAGCGGTCTTATTCTCGCTGGGCACATACACACCGATGGGCGCTAATTTTTTGTTGTCACCCAGGCAGTTGCCCATTTTGATCCACAGGGCCTCCAGCTCCACCACCTCGGAGCCGTTTTCGGGGGTGAATTCCACCATATCTTTGTTAATACGAATTTTCATAAATAATCTCCTTTCCTAAAATTGGGGCAGAGGATCTTCCTCTGCCCCAACACTGCGATTTATGCGCTCATGATCTCTGAGATGGTGTCCAGAATCTTACTGTGACAGCCACCGCAGCCGGTGGAGCAATGGGTGATGGCCTGGACTTCCCGGAAGGTTTCTTCTACATCTTCAAACTTCCGGCATTTTTGCAATGCGTCCTCCACATCAAAACGGGTAACCTGTTTGCAATTGCAGATCGTATAGTTTACCATACTGCCCACCTCGAATCACAAATTCTTACTTGAAGTAACGCTCCAAAAGTCCCTTCAGAGCAACGCCATGCCGAGCTTCGTCGCGGGCCATCTCGTGGACGGTATCGTGGATGGCATCCAGGCCGTTCTTCTTCGCGCAAACAGCCAGATCGAACTTGCCCTGGGTAGCACCGAACTCGCAGTCAACGCGCCATGCCAGATTGTCCTTGGTGGTGGCCTTCATGTTGGGCTCTAAGTCCTCGCCCAGCAGCTCTGCAAACTTAGCGGCATGCTCAGCCTCTTCCCAAGCTGCCTTCTCCCAGTACAGACCGATCTCGGGGTAGCCCTCGCGGTGGGCGATGCGAGCCATGCACAGGTACATGCCGACTTCGCTGCACTCGCCGTTGAAGTTGGCCATCAGCTGATCGAAGATGTACTTCTTATCCTCTGCGGAGATGTCGGGGTTGTTCTTGACAGTCTGAGCGTAAACGCCGTACTCATGAACAGCTGCCAGCTTCTGCTCGCCCTTCTGCTCTACGAACTTGGAAGCGGGGACCTTGCAAACGGGGCAACGGAACTCGGCATCCAGCTCCTCGGCGGTGTGAACGTAACCACAAACACTGCAAACAAACTTCTTCATAATCTTTTCCTCCAATGATTTTGATTTTAGTTTTTATTTTTGTTTTGATTTGCGCAGCAGGTGCTGCAGATTCCGGTAAAGGTAAGCTGACACAGGTCTACCATCCCACCGGTTTGGCTGGTGACCTCGGCGCACAGCGCCTGGGGTACTGCGATCTGGGGCAGGTCTAAGACGCTGCCGCACCCGGTACAGATAAAGTGGACATGGGGCTCGGTATTGGCATCAAACCGCTCCACACCCTTCACTGTACCAAGGCTGGTGATAACGCCTTGCTCCTTAAACATTGCTAAGTTCCGGTACACCGTACCCAGCGAAATGTCGGGGTGCGTCTGCTTCACCTGGGCATAGACCCAATCGGCACCGGGGTGCAGATCCGTCGAGCGCAGGCAGGAGAGAATGGCATCACGCTTGCGGAAGTGTTTTGTCGTTCTTTCCATGGGCACCTCCTAAATGTGAATGATTCTTATTTACGAGTTGAGTATAGCATACCATTTTCTATTTGTCAATAGGAATTATTCTCATTTTGAAAAAATTTTTTGAAAAAGATAAATGATCGTTTATGCGAGTAAAGGAGCGCGAAGCGCGAGCCTATCGTATTTGTTGGGCTGCCCCCGGCAGCCCGGAAATTTAGATTCGCTGCGCGACGCACCGCCCTTGTGCAAAGGCTTAGTGACCGTTGCCGTAAAGCGGCTTACGGGCACTTAGTACAGA
>JAZNJN010000044.1:0-3720 GCA_045578025.1 Faecousia sp.
GGATGTGCTGGAGATCGATGCCGCTTCCAACAACGGTGTGGACAATGTCCGCGACCTGCGGGATGATGCCATCTATTCTCCCTCCCAGGTACGGATGCGTGTGTACATCATCGATGAGGTGCATATGCTCTCCATTTCCGCTTTCAATGCCCTTTTAAAGATCATTGAAGAGCCCCCGGAGCATCTTTTGTTCATTCTCGCGACTACAGAATTGCATAAAGTCCCGGCAACCATCCTGTCCCGCTGCCAGCGGTTCTCTTTCCGCAGGCTTTCTCAGGAGGATATTGCAGCACGGCTGCAGTATGTTGCCTATCAGGAAAATATCGATCTGGATGACAGCGCTGCCCGCGTCCTTGCCCGTATGGCGGACGGCGGCATGCGTGATGGCTTGAGTTTGCTTGACCAGTGCGCCTCTGCAACGGCAGGGGAGCTGACCGCCGAGCGGGTCTATGCCTGCCTGGGCATTGCCGGTGAGCAGAAGTGCGGCGAGATGATGGACTTTATCGCCCGGCATGATACCCGCCAGGCTCTGGCGCTGTTTAACAGGCTCTATGCCGACGGAAAGGATGTCAGCGCCCTGCTGGACGAGCTGGCATGTCTGACCCGGGATCTTCTGGTGCTGAAGACTGCGCCGGATGCCGGCATCAGTATGCTCTCCGGTGTGGCAGAGGACGGCGTTGCCCAGAATCTTGCCGGTCAGTTCTCCGGCGGAGAGCTGCTTCGGATGATGGGAATTCTGGAAAAGACCATGTCCGGCTTCACCAGAAGCGCCAGCCGTCGTCTGGATGCAGAGCTTTGTATTATGAGCCTGTGCCAGCCGGAACTGCAGCTGGATGCGGAAAGCTTAAATGCCAGACTGAACCGCCTTGAAGAACAGCTCAAAAGCGGCAGCTTCACGGTAAGCGCGCCCATGCAGGCAGTAACTCCCGTGGAGAAAGTACCCCAGGCAGTAATAGAGGAAATTTCCACACCGGTTGAAAAGGAAGAACCGGCGGAAGTGCCGGAAGATGTACCGGTAGGCTTTTGGACGGATCTTTTCAGCGGCCTTAGGCAGGAGCTGAAGCCCCCGGTATCGGGATTCTTTACCACCACACCCAATGCTCCGGTGTCCGGCGAGCTGAAGGGGAACCGGGTGGTGCTGAAATGTGTCAATGACTTTGCCTTGCAGCTGGTGAACAAGCCGGAGATCCTGCAGACGGTTTCCCGGAAAGCATCTGCGATTCTGGGCAGACAGGTTATGGCGGTGGCTGTGGACCAGACCGCAAAACCGGAGATCAATGACCGGCTGGAGCGGCTCATCGACTTCGGGAAAGCCCACAGCGATATTGTGAATATTAAGGAATAAGGAGATATACCATGGCGAAGAATAACTTTCGGGGCATGCCCGGCGGCATGAACCAGGCTGCAATGATGAAGCAGGCACAGAAGATGCAGCAGGAGCTGATCCGTATGCAGCAGGAGCAGGAGACCAAGACTTATACGGCTGCCGCAGGCGGCGGCATGGTCAGCGCTACGGTCAACGGCAAGCATGAGCTGACCGACCTGCAGATCAAACCCGAAGCAGTGGACCCCGATGATGTGGAAATGCTGCAGGATATGGTGATTGCTGCTGTGAATGAAGCCATGCGCACCGCCGATAATGACGCAGCCAGCAATATGTCCCGTCTTACCGGCGGACTGAATCTGGGTGGTATGTTCTGATGCAATACTTTCCTGCAGCGCTGCAGGAGCTGGCAGACCAGTTTGCCCGGCTTCCGGGCATTGGCGGCAAAACCGCTCAAAGGCTGGCGTTTTACGTCCTGAGTCTGCCTCAGGAGGAAGCGCAGCGCTTTTCCGATGCCATCTTAGCAGCGAAAAAAGAAGTCCACACCTGCCCTGTATGTCAGAATTTGACGGACCGGGAAATCTGCCCCATCTGTCACGATGATCTTCGTGACAGAGGTGTGATCTGCGTTGTGGCAGAGCCGAAGGATGTGATCGCTATGGAGCGCAGCCGGGAGTTTAACGGCGTGTACCATGTGCTCCACGGCGTGATCTCACCCCTGAACCATGTGACCCAGGACGATATCAAGATCCGGGAACTGCTGATGCGAGCAGGCTCCGGTGAGGTGCGGGAGGTCATCATGGCCACCAACCCAGACACCGAGGGCGAAGCCACCGCCATGTACATTTCCCGCCTGCTCCGACCCATGGAGATCAAGGTGACCAGACTTGCCTACGGCGTGCCTGTGGGCAGCCAGCTGGAGTATGCCGATGAAGTGACCCTTTCCCGGGCGCTGGAGGGCAGACAGGAGATCTGATAAAAGAAAGAAAACGGCAAAGCCGGCGGCTTTTGGTATTTGTTTACATTCCGGAGCCTACTGTGGGAACAGGAGTGGGTCTTGCGCTGTCAAAGACGGCGCTGACATCAAACAGGTCTTCCAGCTTTTCCGGGTGATGGAACATCCGGTAGCCGTCCACATTTCGGCGGGAGCCCCGGTAGTAGTTGTCTCCCACCTGGGTCCATGCGATCTTGGAGTCGACATTGAAGAAGTAGCGGTAGCCGTCGGCATACAGCGCCTGGAACTTCTCGTTGTCCGGAGCATAAGTCCGGAAAGATCCGATATCAGAGCCATGGGGGAACAGAATAATATCGGTCTCACCAACGATGGTCTGGCAGGTGTTCTCCCACTTGCTGGAGTCGGTGGCTACCCGCTCGGGAGTCAGATTGCCATAAGCGGGGTGGCCATAAGAGTGGCTGGCGATGATCCAACCGTGTTCCTTGAGGCACTGTGCCACGGCTTTGGCATCTTCCACCTCTTTTTTGTATTTTTCCGCGCCCAAAGCGGCTTCGTAGGAGGGCTTGGTGCGGTAGCCGAAGACACCCTCGTAACCGGTAACGCCCAGAATGGCTCTTGCCCCGTGATAGGAGAAGTCCGGGTGCTGCTGAATGAACTTTTCCAATACCGGCACAAGATCGTAGTCACCGGTAGTCACATTGCCGTTGGCATCCATATATTCGCAGGTGGGATAGCCATCCTCGCCAATGACGATCTTGCTGGCAAAACCGTCACCGGCAGTGTCTGCAAAGACCGGTGTTTCATTGACACCGGAGCCGGTACCAATCATATAGCTGTAGTAGTTTACATCGTCCTGACTCATGAGGAAGGGGATCTTTCCTTCCGGCAGGCGGATGTTGCCGTAGTCAAAGCGAGCGCCGTTCTCGTCAACCACCTCGTAGGCGATGTCATAGGGGGAAACCAGAACATACCCGCGGTCATACATGCTCTGCAGGATTTTTTCAAATTCCGCAATGGTGACCATGTACATATTGTAACCACCCTGCTCCTTGTCGCCGTCAAAGGCTCTGGCAGGATCTACGATGAGGGAGTGGAAGAAGATGTGGGTGATGTTGTCCAGATCGTCGTAGGATACCAGCTTGTCGTCTGCAGCTTGGTATTGAGCGATCTTTTCAGTAAGTTCGACTTCCTCCTCATAACCCTCGGTGTTTTGAATCAGTTCGATTGCACCAAGATAGTCATAGGTGACTGCCAGCTTGTCTGCCTTTGTGATCAGCGCAGCAACCTCTGCATCGGAAAGGCCTTCCGTGGGCGCCGGGGTGGATTCGGTGGCATTCAGCTGTGGCTCTGTGGGCCGGTTCTGCAGGGTAGAGGAGATGCTCTGCACAGTAAAGATCACCATACCTACACAGCATACGGCCAGCACCACCAGCATGATGGA
>JAZNJN010000045.1:0-13677 GCA_045578025.1 Faecousia sp.
CCCCCGGTTGGGTGTTTACCTGAAACAAGGCATCACCGGTGTGGGAACGGTAACCTGGTATGATCCGGAAAGCAAAAGCTTCGGCGCTTTGGGGCACGGCGTCAGCGACCCTGACGGGATTCCGGTGCAAATGACCCAGGGGCGGGTCTACAACGCATCGGTACTGACCGTTCGCGCCGGCAAGGTAGGCGCACCCGGGCAACTGATGAGCAGCGTTACCGGTGGCGGTGTGATTGGTACTTTGCAGAAAAATACACCTCAGGGTGTCTTTGGTACTGCGGACATGCAGGCAACAGACGAAAAACTGCCGGTGGGAACAAAAGACGATGTTCACTGCGGCGTGGCCGCCATTCGTTCTACCGTTGCAGGCACTGCCGTGCAGGAATATTCTGTGGAGATTGTTAAGATTTATCCGAATTCCGGCCCTTCCGGCCGAAATATGCTGATCCGGATCACCGACCCAGAGCTTCTGGCAGCCACCGGCGGCATCGTACAGGGTATGTCCGGCAGTCCCATCATCCAGGACGGCAAACTGGTTGGAGCGGTGACCCATGTTCTCGTAAACGACCCCACTACCGGCTACGGTATCTTTATCGAAAACATGCTGGATGCTGCAGCGTAAAAGCCTCCCTCTGATGAGGGAGGTGGCAAAACGAAGTTTTGACGGAGGGAGAGAAAAGACGCAAAATAATTCTCTCTCCCAGTCAGCTCCGCTGACAGCCCCCTTTACACAAGGGGGCCTTTGATGGGCGACCTACAGTCGCCCACCGTTCCCCAAAAAGAAAGGAGAAATACTATGGATTTCTACAAGGTTCCCATTGGATTCGGGATGGCGCTGGCCCAGAATCAGGCGGCGATGCTGCGGTATGCCCAGCTTGACGAGCAGGAAAAGCAGAGTATCTTAAATCAGGCGCACAATGTCCGCAGTGAGAAGGAAATGTACACGCTGGTGGCGAATTTGGCGAATAGTGTGATGTAAGGGCAGCGAAAGCTGCCCTTTTTCTTGCAATTTTGTTCCTGTGTGCTATGATAAAATAAAAAGGGGTGGGGATATGGATCACAGAGAATACATCCGGGATACAGACAGCAAGGTTGCTGTGCTAATGATCCACGGTATTGCCGGCACACCGGCCCATTTTCGGGATCTAATACCGGTGATCCCGGAGCACATCGCCCTGCACAATATCCTGTTGGACGGACACGGAAAACAGGTTTCCGATTTCGGCGCCACCTCTATGAAAAAGTGGAAGGCGCAGGTGTCCGCAAAGCTGGAAGAACTCTTTGAGAAATATGAAACGGTGATTCTTGTTGCCCACTCCATGGGTACATTGTTTGCGATTCAAGCGGCCATTGACTATCCGGAAAAGATCCCCCTTTTGTTTTTGCTTGCCGTTCCGGTTCGTCCTTGGGTAAGGTTTTCTACAATGCTGACCTGCCTTCGGGTGGTGGGTGGAAAGCTTCGGGAGGATGATGCTGCGGCATGGGCAATGAAAAATGCCGCCAGTATCCAACTGAACAACCGGATATGGGAATATATCGGCTGGGCACCCAGAATGGTGGAATTGCTGGTGGAATGTGAGCGGATCCGGAAACGGCTGCCGGAACTGAAGGTGCCTTGCTATACTTTCCAGTCCCGGGTGGATGAATTGGTTTCTCTTCGTTCCTGCAAGGATCTGGAAGGAAATCCCTGTATTGTCAATACGGTTTTGCTCAACTCCGGTCATTTCGCTTATGCAACGGAAGATCGCGAAATCCTTTGTGCACAGTTGGGACGCTTACTAAACCTTTGCATAAAATAAAAAAGAGCGTGCATTTTGCACGCTCTTTTATTGTTGAGAGCGAAGAACCCAGAAGGCAACGGCGCTGGCGGCAGCCACATTCAAGGAGTCAACACCGTGGTACATGGGGATCTTGACGGTATAGTCGCAGCCGTCGATGGTGGACTGGGCAAGACCGTTACCCTCAGAGCCTAAGATCAGCGCCAGCTTGTCCTCGGCAGCGAGGAGGGGGTCATCGACGGCTACGGAATTATCGGACAGGGCCATGGCGGCAGTCTTGAAGCCATGCTGCCGCAGTTGGGCGAGATGGTCTTCCTCCAGGTATGTCCAGGGGACTTGGAAAACTGTGCCCATACTGACCCGGGCGGAGCGGCGGTACAAGGGGTTGCTGCAATCCTTGGTCAGCAGCACCGCGTCCATGCCCAGCGCTGCAGCGGAGCGGAAGATCGCGCCCACATTGGTGGGGTTCTGGATATTTTCCAGAACGGCAATTCGGTGCGTACCGGAAAGAATGCTTTCTGCGGTGGGGAGCTGGGGTCTGCGCATGGCGCAGAGCATGCCCCGGGTGAGCTGAAAGCCGGTGAGCTGGGTCAGCACATCCAGAGGTGCGGTGAATACGGGCACGTCACCGCAGCGCAGAATGGCTTCTTCCGCCTCAGAGTTGACATGGTTGCGCTCTAACAGCAAGGACACCGGCACGCAGCCCGCATCCAGCGCCCGCATGATCACCTTGGGGCTTTCTGCAATGAACATGCCTTTTTTCGGCTCAAAGCGATTGAGAAGCTGTGCCTCGGTGAGTCGGGCATAAACGTCCAGTTCCGGGGCATGGAAGTCTGTAATTTCGATATATTGGATCATAGTGTTCACCTGTTAGGAATTCCAAGGCTGGTCTGCCTGCTTGGGTGCGGGCAAATTGAGGGAATCTTTCAGCACATTGTAGGCATGGGCATAAGTGACGGATACCAAATTCTTGCGCCACAGATATAGTCCCAGCTGGCACACAAGGTACAGTACAAGGAACAGGAAATAGGCGACTGTGGCATTAAAAGGCAGGGGAATTCCCAGCCAGCCAAGGATCAGATCCCCGTAGCAGACGGCAGTGATTGCCACTTCCAGCAGGTAAAACCACCAGAAGTGCAGGTCAAGACGGAAGATTGCGATGCAGTTTTTGCGGCACATCCGGCGGCTTGTTCGCAGGGCGGCCAGAGCACCCTGCTGAGGTGCGTCCAGCAGGGCAAAGGAGGCCATGCGGTAGCGGTAGAAAACCGGCAGGAAAAAGACCAGAAATACGATGGCGAAAATAATTGCCAGAGGGATAGCTGCGGCTTCCATGGCGGGCATCATGGCAGAGCGCAGGGCGGCAGGGTCATCAAGTATAGAGGTATCCTGCATCAGGGGCAGTATGGTATCTGCCACATCGGCTGCCCAGGGAGTCAGGAAAAACAGAATGCTGCTGACATAGCTGCAAAGGACTGCGATACCGGCATAAAGAAGGGTGCGCAGCAGTTCCAGGCGCAAAACACTTCCAAAATTGCGGAAACCCTGCAGCAGCTCGCTGGGGGCTACGGATTCCTGCCGGGAAAGCTTCAGTGTCAGATAGATATAACCCATCTGCCAGAAAGGCAGCGCCACCGTCTGCAGCAAACGCAGGAAGGACTGGGCGGTGGACAGCGTGGAGCGCAGACCGATGCCGCCAAGTCCGCCGGTAGTGCCGATGAAATGTTCAAGCAGGTAATCCACCACGGAAAGCAGCAGCGATAAAAGCAGCACCAAACCTGTGTGGATCAGAATCAGTTTTTTTGGATCATAGGACGCGTTGGCAAGAGAGGTTTCTGCCTCGGATACCAAAGCGTGGCGGTCACGGATATTCATAAACCCGCCTCCTTGTAAAAGATTATCTCCATAGTAAACCAAGGATGCAAAAATAGCAAATGAATTTTCTGCGGGAGTGGCTTTTCTTGGCAAAGTATGCTACAATAGGGGTAAATGAGAATTACCGGGGAGGGATACGATGGAACTGGGTCAGCGAATTAAAGCATTACGGCAGGAGCTTGGACTGTCACAGCGGCAGTTGTGCGGCGATGTGATCACCCGGAATATGCTATCGCAAATTGAAAACGGGTCTGCCCGACCGTCTATGGATACCCTTTCCTACCTTGCCGGGAAGTTGGGAAAGACAGTCAGCTATTTTCTGGAGGAGGATACCGTAACATCTCCCAATCAGATGGCGATGGAACAGGCGAGGGCAGCATATATCGAGGGTGAGTATGAAAGAGCCGCTGAGATCCTGCAAGGTTACAAGTCACCGGATGAAACTTTCGATTGGGAAAAAGGGTTGCTCTACAGCCTGCTTTGCCTTGCCCGGGCGGAGCTGGCAGTTAAGGAGAACCGGATTCCTTATGCAAAGCATCTTTTGGAAGAGGCGGCACAGGATTCCCCTTACTGCTCTCTGACCGAAGAAAAGCGAATGCTGCTATATAGTTCTATCGATCCTGAGGCAGCTGTGCCGGATGTGGATGGCGTTTTGCTGCAAAAGGCAGAGTCTGTGCTGCGTAGAGAAGATGCGGCAAGGGCAGGGGAATATCTGGCGGCTGCGGAGGATCACGGCGCGCAGCGATGGAAGTATTTGCAGGGCGAAGTATGTTTTGCCCGGGGAGAGTACCGGGAAGCAGCGGCGTATTTTGGGGAAGTGGAGGATGTGTATCCGGAGATCGTGATCCCCAAATTGGAGTGGTGCTTCTCGGAATTGGAAGATTACAAGATGGCTTATCACTATGCCTGCAAACAGAAAGGATAAATGATCGTTTATGCGAGCAAATCCAAATCGGGAATGTAGGGCGGGGGCTTGCTCCCGCCGAAAAAACCGGGTGCATATCGGCGGCGGGACCAAGGCCCCGCCCTACGCATCCTATCGAGCTTGCGAATATAAACGATAATTTATAGAACAGAATAAGTCCCGGGAAACTCCCGGGACTTCATTTTATTTTACACCAAGGGCTTCTTCCACAGCGGCGTAATAGCCGGATATATTTTCACCTGCGGCGATTCCTTTGTGCCATACGGAGTTCCTCCCTTAGTGATCCAGCAGGTAGCTTACGGAGAATTTCTCGGAATCACCCTGATAGTATACCCGGTGCATGCGATGTCCAATGCCGCAGGCAAACTCGTAATTGAAGCTGTCGGCGGCGGCGGAGATTTCTTCGATGGTGATGGCCTCCTCGCCGCTTGTACCGATAAGGATGACTTCGTCGCCGTGCTGCACATCGGGAATATCCGTCACATCTACCATCATCTGATCCATGCAGACGCGGCCCAGAATGGGCGCTTTTTTACCGCGGATCAGCACATAAAACTTATTGGAAAGGCTTCTGCGGTAGCCGTCAGCATAGCCAACAGGGATGGTGGCGACCAGAGTGGGGCGCTCCGTTACGAAGGTGCCGCCGTAGCTGATCTCCCTGCCCGGGGGCAGCAGGCGCAGGTTGACCACCCGGCTGATCCATTGCAAAGCGGGACGGACGGGCAGCAGCGCGGGATCTACCTCGTGACTGGGATACATGCCGTAGAGGATGATGCCGGCGCGGACCATGTCATACTCGCAGCCAAAATTGATAATGCCGGCAGAGTTATCCATGTGGCGGATAGGGATATGGATACCTCTGTGCGTCAGAATGTCACAAAAATGGGCAAAACGAGCCGCCTGTGCTTGGGCGCGGGTCAAATCGGCACAGTCTGCCGTGGCAAAATGGGAGAACAGTCCCTCGGCATAAAGTCCCGGAAGAGTGGCGATTCGGGCACACAGGTCAGCATCCTCCTCCGTGACCTGGAAACCGAGTCGGCTCATGCCGGTATCTACGGCTAAATGGAGAAGGGCGGTCTTTCCCTGACGCTGTGCTTCCTGCGATAAAGCCAGCGCATCCTCCCAACGGAAGATGGTCACCCGGATATCCTCTTGAACAGCAAGGGGGAAGGTTTCCACAGGCGTATGTCCCAGAAGGAGCATGGGGGTATGAATGCCTGCCTGCCGCAGCTGAAGAGCCTCCGTGATATTGGCGAGGCCGAAAAAGCTGCATTTATCTTGCAACAGTTGGGCGACTGGAATAGCGCCGTGACCGTAACCGTTTGCTTTGATCACAGCCAGAACCGGCTTGCCGGCCTTTTTGCAAATGGCATCGAAGTTTTCAGAAATGGCATCCAGATCGATGCGGGCGTATGTGTTGGTATTTTTCATAATATCAACTCCGCTGTGTTGTGTTTTGCTTATTTTAGCACGGACTTACGAAAAAGTAAACCATGGAAAACCCCGGCTCGTAAGAGCCGGGGTGGATGGTTACGCTTTGACTGTGCCGTCTGCATTGAACAGGGGCAGCTTCTCCAGATAGATCAGATCCTCCCGGTCCTGGGCATCGCCCTCGGCAAGGATCGCCATACGGCCGCAGATGATACCACCGGCCTTTTCCACCAGAACTTCCAGAGCGGAAAGGCTCTCACCGGTGGAGATCACATCGTCCACGATGAGGATCTTCTTGCCCTTCATCATTTCCGCATCGGCGCCGTCCAGGTAAAGGTGCTGCTCCTTGGCGGTGGTGATGGAGTTTACGGTCACATCAAAGATGTCCCGCATATACAGCTTGGCACCCTTGCGGGCCAGTATATACTTGGCATCACCGGCCTGGCGGGCCATTTCGTGGGCGAGGGGAATGCCCTTTGCCTCTGCGGTGATGATATAGTCATATTCGGGAGCCTTGGCAAGCAGCTCCTTGGCACAGGCGACGGTCAGCTCCGGATCACCGAAGATCACAAAACCGGCAATATACAGATCATCCGTTACCGGGCAGATGGGAAGATCCCGCTCGAGACCCGCGATGGTCATACGATATTCCATGATATACAGCTCCTTTGTTTTTATCTGGGTTTATTATAGATTCGCTGCATGAAAAAGTCAAGGGAGCATGAAAAAACCCGCTGCATAAGCAACGGGTTTTCTCGCAAAAGGGTTTTGGAAAGAAGAGAGGTAGAAAAAAGAGATCTACGGATCAAAAGGAAGCGGCTCACGGCTTCCGCAACCTTTCTGCCATTACAATACCGGATGCTTTTGAACAGCGGGTAACGGAATTGAAAACAAAATGCGACAAATTTATCAATTTTATGCGCCGGGGAAGAGCAGGGTGACCTTGAACAGGTCGCCGTCCAGTGCCAAGTGAAGCTTTCCCTGCTGGACTTCCATCAGACTCTGGGCGATGTTCAGCCCCAGACCGCTTCCGTCGGTACTGCGGGATTCATCGCCTTGCACAAACCGCTCCATAAGGGCTTCGCTGCTGGATCGCAGCTCCTCCCGGGAAACATTCTTCAGAGAAAGGATCACCTGTGCATCTGTCCGGAGCAGGTCGATATAGAGTCGGGTACCCGGCATGGCGTATTTGACGGCATTACTCAAAAGGTTGCTCAGCACCCGCCAAACCAGCCTGCCGTCTGCCAACATCATCACCGGATCCTCAGGGTGGCGGAATACCGGGGTGAGGCCGACGGAGTCCAGCTTGTCCGAAAATTCTCCCAATGCCTGATTGACGGTTTCTGCCGCATCAATCTCGGTGATGGCTACGGTGATATTTCCGGTGCTGGCTTTGCTCAGCTCCATTAGATCTTCAATCAGCTTTTTCATCCGGTTGGACTGGCGGGAAAGGACATCCAGATACTGCTGACCGTCCTCGGTGGTGTGGGGCTTTTTCAGCAGGTCCACAAAGTTGATGATGGAGGTCAGGGGCGTTTTGATGTCGTGGGAGATGTTGGTGATCAGTTCTGTCCGCATCTGCTCGGATTTAAGCTGTTTCTTGGCGGAAAGCATGGCCGTTTCAGACAGAGCGTTGAGCTGCTCTGCAAAGTTCCGGAAGCTGCCACGCAAATATTTGGTAGGGATCTTGTGGCTTAGGTTGCCACGGGACATTTTCTGTGCGCCGTCCAGAAGCGTGCCAAAGCAATAGCCGCCGTAGCATACGATGGCTGCGCTGCCGCCAAGACCCACAAGGAACAAAACAAGGAAAAGACCTGTGGCAGTGCCGCCACTTTGGGTTACCAGCAATAGAGTAAAGGACAGGAAAAACGCCATCAAAAATGCCATCAGCACCCACTGCCAGATCACCGGAAGCATACGCACCACTGCCCGCAGCCCACGGAAGATAAAACAGATACCCAGCCACAGCTTATTAAGACAAAAACCGATCATGCTATGCTTCCACGGATATCCGCCTTTGACTTTCAGCTGAGCGGAAAGAACATAAACAAAGCTGATGCCGAGCACGGTAATAGCCAGCAGATTAGTACCCAGCAGGCTGAGGTTGCCCGGGTGCGGACCTCCGTAGTTTACCCAATCTTGCAATGAGAAGAAAAGCTGAAGCAAGAAATATCCACTGACAAGGACGATAATGGCATAAAGATCCAGTGGCAGGCGGCACAGTCCTCCGGGACGGATGCTGCCGTCGCTGCAGCGGCCGGCACACCAGCATAAGAACACCATGCCGGCACCGAAGAACAGAAGTCCCATGGTCAGCAGCGCGATAGCACCGTAGCGCAGGGGATACAGGGATGTGAGGATGTGAATGGAGCTGCTCTCCAGAACCTCCGGCTGCATATAGACAGTGACGGTGTATTCCGGAGCTTCGTAGTAATAGTAATAGTAAGTGGTCCAGCTGCCACCCTCCCAGACGATCTCTGTATCATAATAAAGGTAATCTTCCGGGATGTCCGTGCCTTGGAAGGCGGAATTGTTCACCGTGGGTTGGGTTGGGGTGGTGCTGTCTTCCGGGGGAAGCTCCTCTGTTTTGCTGTTGGGACCGGACAGAGAGATGATGGGATACATGGGCGTAAAGGTATACTCCTTCACGATGGTGCGGAGGTCAGTGTTTTCTGGGGAGATCAGAACCTGGTCTGCTTGCTGGAGGCGAATGGTCCAGTAGATCCGGTCAGCCCGGTTTTCCGGGTCGGTATAATGATTCTGCCGCATGGTATAGGTCATATTGCTCAGCTGTTCTACCGCATAGAGGGTGGCATAGCTGCGGGCAATATCCTGAGAGATGCTTTTATACTGCTGCTCCTGCAGCTCGTCCAGACTGTTGACATACAGTCCGGCGGATTCGATGGCCACAATGCCGGCGCAGCCTGCAATGGCGGCAACCAAAGAGCAGGCAGTCAGAAAGAATACTACAAATTTTACAAAAATGCTGTGCTTCACTAACTATCTGCCTCCTTCCATTTTGTAGCCCTGTCCCCAGACCACCTTCAGATACCGGGGTTCGGAGGGATTGATCTCGATTTTTTCCCGGAGGTGACGGATATGTACGGCAACTGCACCTTCGCTGCCCAGCGCGGCCTCCTGCCAGACTGCCTCATACAGGGCCTTGGTGGAGTAGACTTTGCCGGGGTTGTTCATCAGCAGACGAAGAATGCTGTACTCAATGGGGGTCAGGCTGACCGGTTCCCCTTCTACGGTGACGGTTTTTTCCCGGTCGTTCAGGGAAATGCTGCCCAGTGTCAGCTCCTCACTGCTTTCCTGCTGGCTGCCCAGCATGGCATAGCGGCGCAGTTGGGAACGGACTCTTGCCAGCACTTCTGCGGGGACAAAGGGTTTGGTGATATAGTCGTCCGCGCCGGCATTTAGACCCAGCACCATGTCCTGGGTTTCCGATTTGGCGGTGAGGAAAATAATGGGAACATTGGAAAATTCCCGAATCTTGTGCGTAGCGGTGATGCCGTCCATTTCCGGCATCATCACATCCAGCAATATCAGATGGATGTTTTCCCGGCGGACGATTTCCAGCGCCTGCAGACCGTTATAGGCATCAAAAAGTTCATAACCTTCCGGGGCAAGATAGATCTTCAGCGCGCTGACGATATCCGGTTGATCGTCGCAGATCAGAATGCGATACATGGCAGGCACCTCCTGTCGATTTTTCTATATTATAGCAGTTAATGCGCAAAGATGAAAGAGGATTTTTTGAGGGGGAAATCAACACGACTGTTGATTTGAGGCAGAGTAGGAGGTATAATCAATATATCTTCATAAGGAGGACAGAATATGAATCAAATTATTGCATGGCTGACAGGGCTGGGAACAGGTTTGCTGACAAAGGTGTTTGCCGCAATCATTATCGCGGTGATCGGCCTGTTCATCATCCGTCTGGTGATGAAGTTGCTGGGCAAGACGCTTGAAAAATCCAAGCTGGAAAAAGCTGCTCACAGTCTGATCAAAACACTGGTGAGGACGGTGCTTTATATCCTGTTGGCGTTGATCGTAGCCGCTTCTGTGGGCATCGATGTGACCGGTATCGTGGCACTGGCATCTGTTGCCACATTGGCGATCTCGTTGGCGCTGCAGAATATGCTTGCCGATGTGATCGGCGGCATTACCATTTTGTATACCCATCCCTTCCGCTCCGGTGATTATGTGGAAATTGCGGGGCAGTCCGGTACCGTGCAGGAGGTGGGAATGTCTTACACCAGGCTTGCCACACCGGATAATAAGCTGATTTCTATCCCGAACTCTGCTGTGGTAGCCTCTCAGATCGTCAATTATTCTACCACCGGTCTGCGGCGTGTGGATATCGGGGTGACAGCCTCTTACGATGCGCCTGCACAGAAGGTCATCGATACCCTGCTGAGTGTTGCGAATCATGAAAAGATCCTTCAGGAGCCGGAAAAGCCTTTTGCAGCCTTGGTGAATTATGGAGAGAGTGCAATTGGCTACACATTGCGGTTCTGGGTAAAGAGCGAGGACTACTGGACGGCCATGTTTGCCGTGAATCAGAGCATTAAGACAGCATTTGACGAAAATGGCGTGGAGATGACTTACCCGCATCTGAATGTACATCTGGAAAAATAAGGATGCATAACACGACTTTCTTGGGGCATACTGAGGATGGACAGAAGAGAGGTCAGTCAGCCGCGACGGCGAGCAGACATTCCATATTTTCTGTCAAGTGTGTCGCCGCAGGCGCAGCGGTAGGATGCGAAAAAGGCGGGTAGGGAACGATCCGCCGGTGCATAAGAAGCGGGGCAGCATTCGGCTGCCCCGTTTTTTGCAAAAATAGGGGTAAAATTGCGGGGAAGACACAATATGCTGTGGGATGCCAAAAAATGTGGAAGTTTTTGTGGCATTTTCTGCGGTGAAAAATCATTGTGCAGGGCAGAAAACTGTGATACAATGACTGTAACTGACGAATTTTCACGGAGAGCAGCTATGAACATAGAGAATGTGACCATTGATCAACTGAATATGCGAAAGCTGCTGGGGGCGGCAAATTCGGATGCAGCGCTGCTGTATCTGTACATCTGTTGCGGAAATGATCCGAAGGATGGGGAAAAGGAACTGAAGCTTCCCGCTGCCCGTTTCAGCTGTGCTGCGGCGGCGCTGCGGCAGCTGGGCCTGTGGCCGGAGGAGAAAAAGCAACCGGTCCTTGCCGGAGAACGCCCGGGTTATACAGAGCGGGATGTGCTGGTTGCCATGGATACGGATAAAGGATTCCGTATGATCTACGGAGAAGTCCAGCGGCTTCTGGGTCGGAGTCTGAACACCGAGGAGCTGAAGATCCTGCTGTCCTTTGACCGGTATCTGGGTCTTTCAACCGAAGTGGTATCGTTGCTGGTGTCCTACTGCAAGGAGCGGGCAAGGCAAAAGGGCAGCCTGCGCAATCCCAGTCTGCGTACCATTGAAAAGGAAGCCTACCGCTGGGCAGAGCAGGGGATCGATACCTTGGAAGAGGCGGCGGCCTACATACAGTCCCAGAATGTAAAGAGCAGCCGGGTCGCCCAGTTGATGCGGATTTTGCAGATCCGCGGTCGTGAGCTGACCCAGGCAGAGCTGCGGTATGCGGAAAGCTGGCTGGATATGGGCTTTGACGATGATGCCATCACCATGGCCTATGAGCGCACCTGCTTAAACACGGGGGGCATGAACTGGCCCTATATGAATAAAATTTTGACGAGATGGAACGAGGCAGGGCTGTCCTCTGCCCAGCAGATCCGGGATAAGGATCATAAGGCTGTGCCCAAGGGTGCCTCCGGCGAGCTGGGTCAGGCGGAGCTGGAAGCGATCCAGAGAGTTCTGCAGGGAGGATAAGTTATGGCATACAGCGTAGAGGCAGTCAAGCGTGCCAGAGACCGTCTGGCACAGGCGAAGGCTGACCGGGAAACGGAAAATCTGCTGCATTTGCAGGAGGCTTATGGGAAGCTGCCCCGGCTGCGGGAGATCGACCGGCAGCTGCGCCAGACTATGGCAGTAGCGGCTCAGGCAGTCTTTATGCAGGGAGAGGGCGCAAAGGATGCCATGGAGAGGGCAAAGGAGCAGAACCTTTCCTTGCAGAAAGAACGCGCAGAGTTGGTAAAAGCCAATTTTGAAGAGGGTTATCTGGACGACAGCCCCATTTGCGAGCGCTGCGGCGGCACAGGTTACATAGGCAGCGCTATGTGCGAATGTCTGCAGGAGCTTTGCCGGCAGGAACAGAAAAAGGAACTGACCTTGCTGTCCAGCGGGAAGGAAAGCTTCAGCCAGTTCCGGCTGGATTACTATCCGGATCAGTTTGATTCCCGATACGGCGCCAGTCCCAGAACGATTATGGAGCGGAATTTCCAGAATTGCCGCCGGTACGCGGCAAGCTTTACGCCCGCATCCGGAAATCTGCTGTTCATCGGCGGAACGGGTCTGGGAAAGACCTTCCTGTCTGCCTGCATCGCCAGAGCGGTGGCGGATGGTGGCTACTCCGTGATGTATGAAACCGCTGCCCATCTGTTTGCCAAGCTGGAAAAGGCAAAATTTAGCGGCGATGAAGCTGCCCGTCGGGATGCGGAAAAGCTGACGGAATGTGATCTTTTGATCATTGACGATCTGGGAACGGAAATGCCCGGTCAGTTTGTGACTGCGGCCCTTTATAGCCTCGTCAATGACCGACTGCTCTCCGGCAAGCCTATGGTGATCTCCACCAACCTCAATGTGGATGAGATGGCGAAGCGGTACTCCCCGCAGATCGCATCCCGGCTGCATGGCAGCTTTGCCCGGTTGACCTTCGTTGGTGAGGATATTCGAATCCTTAAGAATCGGGGACTGTAAATGAAGATCGGTATTTTATGGGACTTGGACGGTACGCTGCTGGATACTTTGCAGGATCTGGCGGATGCTACCAATTATACGCTGGAGCAGTACGGATTTCCTAAACGCAGCGTGGAGGAAATCCGGCGATTTGTGGGCAACGGTGCGAAACAGCTGATCGCCCTTTCTATGGGCGTAGACGGAAAAGATCCACAGGTGGATGCGGTGCTGGAGGCTTACCAAATCTACTATAAGGCGCACAGTCAGGTGAAAACGAAGCCTTATGACGGAATTTTGGAGGCGTTGAAGGCGCTGGGAGAAAAATATCCCATGGCCATCGTATCCAACAAGCCCGATGGGGCAGTGAAAATCCTGTGCGATCAGTATTTTTCCGGCATTTATGCCCGTGGCGAGAGCGCGGACTGCCCCCGTAAGCCGGCGCCGGACATGGTGTTTAAGGCCATGGCGGATATTGGTGTGGAGAAGTGCATCTATGTGGGCGACAGCGATGTGGATGTGCTGACCGCGGACAATGCAGGGATGCCTTGCCTGAGTGTCACTTGGGGCTTCCGCGACAGGGAAGAGCTGGAAAACGCCGGGGCGAAGTACCTGTGCGAGACGCCGGAAATGCTTCCTCAGCTGATGGAAACCGTCGCAAAGGAAAACTTTCTGTAAAACCGACGGCAGCAACTTGACTGCAAAACAAATCTATGATACCATAACCATCGCAATAACGCCGCTGTGGTGGAATAGGTAGACACAAGGGACTTAAAATCCCTCGGAGTAAAATCCGTACCGGTTCGATTCCGGTCAGCGGCACCAAAA
>JAZNJN010000046.1:0-22337 GCA_045578025.1 Faecousia sp.
GCCGAGCTGAAGGAAGCTGGCGCCGACGCAGAGCTGAAGTAATTCGGTTTTACAGAAACATAGACAGCCGCCATACTTTGGCGGCTGTTTTCCTATCACAGGAGGTATGCTATGAACGAAATTATGGAACTGCTCCAGTCCCTTGTGCCGGAGAATTTCAATATGGAAACCTTTTTGAAGGCAGCACTTGTGCTGTGCATCGGTTCACTGGTGCTGGGTTTTCTTGGAAGAATGCTTTTTGGCAAGAAGTCTGTGCTGAATCAGAGCGTGTCTTCGACCATTGGTATTCTGTTTATCTATGCGGTCACTATTGTGATCTACAGCTACGGCATCGATCTCAAATTCCTGGTTTCTCCCCTGCCCTTTGTGACCATCTCCGGCGAATATCTGAGCCTGTTTAATTTTACAGCTGCTGATTATGTGGCGATTTGTGGGCAGTTGTTGAACACCATTATTCTGGCGTTCCTTGTGAATCTGGTAAACAGCTGGATGCCGAAAGGAAAGAAGTTGCTGGGTTGGTTGTTTTTCCGGTGTTTATCCGTTGTCGTCGCCATGCTGCTGTACGCCATTGTGAACAACCTGCTGACCGCATTCCTGCCCGAGGGCCTGCTGATGTGGGCGCCGGTGATTCTGCTGGGCCTTCTGGTGCTGATGCTGCTTGTCGGCGCACTGAAGCTGGTTGTCGGCGCGGTGCTGACTGCTGTCAATCCGCTGATCGCATTTCTGTACACTTTCTTCTTTGCCAATGTGGTTGGCAAGATGCTCAGCAAGGCAATGCTGACTACCCTGCTGATTTCCGGCTTGGTTTATGCGCTGAACTATATTGGCGTTGCCGGTATTTTCATCGGTGCGGCTGCCCTTGTGGCATATATCCCCCTGCTGATCGTGCTGCTGGTTCTCTGGTATGTGATCGGACATTTGCTGTAAACAAAAACACCCATCCGAATGGATGGGTGTTTCATTTTAATATGGATGATCACATTTCGGGCAGCGTGGATAATCAAAATCATGGCGATGGCCACAGGCGGGGCATTGCACCTGCGGGACACCACTCATGCTGACACCTACAATATTCTGTTCAGACTCGGGAGGAAGTTCGCAAATTTCAATATCGGGTTCGTCGACTTTTTCCTCCTTAAAATCCGGAAGATAGAATTCCAGTTTTCCACACTTGGGGCAGTAATAGATTTCCGATTCAAGAGAACCTGCCAACAGGTTGGGCCAATCCCCCAGAAGAAAACCTGTCTGGCCAAGCTGTAGCTTTTCTCTTTTTAAGAAAAGAAGCTCTTTGTCGCAACGCAAGCAATGAATAGACTTCATTTTAAACTCTCCACGGCGCGAATCACTTCTGCAACAGCGTCAGTGTTCACAGTCTCCATTAAGCCGCTGTCGTAGCACTCTGCTACCTTCGGATCGATGGGAAGACGGGCAAGGATCGGCAGGTCAAAATCCTTTGCAACGGCATCCAGATGGCTCTTTCCGAAGACTTCGATCTTCTTGCCGCAATCCGGACAATTGAGATAGCTGTAATTCTCAACGAAACCAAGGACGGGAATGTGCATCATATTTGCCATCTTCACAGCCTTGGAGACGATCATAGACACCAGATCCTGCGGACTTGTCACGATCACGATACCGTCCACAGGCAGGCTCTGGAACACCGTCAGAGGCACATCACCTGTTCCGGGAGGCATATCCACGAACATATAGTCCACATCTTCCCAGATCACGTCAGTCCAGAACTGCTTGACTGCGCCAGCGATGACAGGACCGCGCCAGACAACGGGATCTGCAGGATTATCCAGCAGCAGATTAATGGACATTATCTGGATACCACCACGGCTGAGTGCCGGATACAGGCCTTCCTCACTGGCACCTTGACATTCAGTAACACCAAACGCGGTAGGTGCAGAGGGGCCGGTAATGTCCGCGTCAAGAACGGCTGCGCGTTTCCCCTTTCGTGCCATTGCAACCGCCAGCATGGAAGTGACCGTAGATTTACCCACGCCACCCTTGCCGGATACCACGGCAATTACTTTCTTAACATTTGCTTTGGGATTCAACTGCGCCAGCAGGCTCTCCTTCTTGCGGTCACCGCAATCAGAGGAGCAGCTGGAGCAATTTCCGCCACAAGAACTCATAATTTCCAACTCCTTGCTTTTTTGCTATTATAATCCCCGAATGGCGGGGTGTCAACCTTCCATGGCCTCGCTTGCTGATTCCCATTGCTCCATCAGCTCCATCAAGAGCGCCTCAGCCCTTTCCTTTTCTTCCATCAGACGGGACAATTCCACATAGTCTGCGCCGGAAGCCTGGATCTTCTCATCCAATTCGGCAATGAAAGCTTCTTGCTTTTCGATTTCCCGCTCCAGACGACGGATCAGTTTCTCAATATCCTTAGTTCCGCCCTTCGACTTTTCCTTTTTAGGCTTTGTCGGCGTATTCAACATAGGTTTCGCGGCCGTCTCATGCTCCAGAATGGAACGGTACTTGGCGTAACCACAGGGGAAATCTCGGATCACACCATCTTCCAAGTGCCAGATCCGCTCCGCAAATTTCTCAATAAAGTAGCGATCATGAGAAACGAAAAGCAATACGCCCTCAAATTCCTCGATTGCCGCTTCCACCCATTCCCGGGATGCAATATCCAGGTGGTTGGTAGGCTCGTCCAGGATCAAAAGGTTGATCTTCTCGTCCATGAGCATACACAGCCGCAGACGGCTCTGTTCCCCACCGGAGAGGTTTCCTACTTGCTTGAACACATCTTCGCCCTGGAACAAAAACTGGCCCAGACGGTCACGGGCGACCTGTGGGGTGCAGTTCTTTTCATAGAGCATGGTATCGTACAAACTGCGCTCCGGATGAGAAAAATGAATGATCTGGGGCAGATATCCCCACTTCACAGTGGGTCCAAACTGGATCTTACCGGCGCAATCCTCTTCTCCAAGCAAACACTTGATAAATGTGGATTTTCCTGTGCCATTATCGCCCAAAATGGCGATCCGCTCGCCACCCTCTACCTGCAGATCCACTCCCGAAAAAAGGGTGCGCTCGCCGAAAGATTTGGCGACATTTTTCATTTTGAACACTACATCTCCGGAAAAATCCTTTTCCCCGAAGCTTGCTTTCATGGTCTTCTGGGTCTTGGGTTTTTCCGTTTTTTTGATACGCTCCATCCGGTGCTGAATGGACATGGCTCGGCGGTAAAGTGTCCGGTTATTGATACCCCAGCCCTTCATCCGCTCTACAGTATAACCAAGCTGCTTCAGCTTTGCCTGCTCCTGCTCATACTGCTTCAGTTGTAGATTAAATCGGGCTTGCTTTTCGTCAATATAGAAGGAATAGTTACCGGAGTAGAACTCTGCGTGACCGTCCACGATCTCAATGACCCGGTCGGCCACACGATCCAGAAAATACCGGTCATGAGAAATGGTTAAAACAGTGCCCTTAAATGCATTAATGTACCCTTCCAGCCATTCCACACTGCGAAGATCCAGATGGTTGGTAGGTTCGTCCAGAAGCGGGATATCCGTCTTTTCCAACAGGAGGCGGGCAAGGTTTACCCTCGTCTTTTCGCCGCCGGAAAGGCTGTCAAAGACCTGCAGGCGTTGCTCAGCGGTAATGCCAAGACCGTTGCAGATTTTGTCGACCTCCACATCCATTTCATATCCGCCGCCGGACTGGAAGCGGTTGGAAAGCGCATCATATTCACGGAGCTGCTCAGCGGATGCGCCATTTGTCATTTGCTGCTCCAACAATTCCATCTTTTCCCGCACTCGGATCAGGTGGTCGAAAGCAGCGCGCAGCACATCTTCCACAGTATATCCAGCGGGATACTGGGGGATCTGTGAGATCAGTCCCAACCGCTTGTCGGGGTTTACAAAGACCGTGCCGTCGTCATAATCCATCTCACCGGTGAGGATTTTAAACAGAGTCGTCTTGCCACAGCCGTTCCGGCCTAAAATGGCAACGCACTCCCCTTCCTCAATGTCAAAGCTCAGACCCTCAAGAAGGTTCTCTCCGATGACGAAGAACTTTGTTAAGTTGTTTACAGATATATCAACCATTGTCCTTCTCCAACGCATTTACGATCTGCGCCAGTTCCTCATAAGAATACAGTAAATTCAGCGCTTGCAGCAATGCATTGGCGCTCATGTGCTCCGGTAACTCTAAATTCTTCTGTAGACGCTTTCGAAGTTCGCTGCTGTTCGCGCCACCGGACAGTCCCAGCGCCATCATATGCTGTTTTGTAATTTCCTCATGCGCAGGCGTTTCCATGCCCTCAAAAGTCGCTCCGGCCTTGCGCAGCGCCTCTAGAATAACTTCTGGCTTGATGCCCTCCACACCCAGTTTTCCTTCTTTGCCGGGGGCGGATTTTCTCCGTTCTTTTCCGTAAACATCCGGGATGTAAGCATGCTTCAGATACTTGGTATCGATCACGGATTTCAAATGATTCCGAATTACAAAACCGGCGCCATCCGAATCTGTCAGTATGACCAGACCGCGGGTTTGCGCAACACGGCGCAGGAGCGAAATCTGCTCTTTATCCTTAAAAATGCCAAAGCCGGAGGTCTCCAGAATGGGTGCCTCCACGATCTGCGTCAGCTTATTCTTGTCATAGCGGCCTTCTACCACGATGGCTTCCCGGATCTTAACCATTCCGCGCCTCCTGTGCCAGCTGCAGGATCAGCATTTCCATCAGCCGTTCCGGGGTATCGAGAGATGTCTTGATTCCCCTATCCGTTTCCAAAACCAGCTCCAGCGCCTTGCGACAGAACTCAGGGCGGAATTTTCGGGCAGCCTCCATGGTCTTTCGGGCGGGATAATCACCCATGCTGTAGAGCTTCCTTAGTTCTTCAGAACCCTTACCGTTGTCGATCAAGGTTTTCGCGGCACTGATTCTGCGGAAATGTCCGCCGATTGCGCCTAAAATACCCAGAGGTTCCTCCTGCATCTTCAGCAGTTTCTGCAGGGATTGCAGGGCATCGCCGTACTGACCTCTGCCCAAATGATCTGTCATCTGATAGATCACAGCATCGAGAACAGGCTCTGTGACCGCATCAATGTCCGTTTTTTTAATCATATCCACACCGGAATAGGCACAGATTTTACTGATCTCCCCTGCAAGAGAGGTCATTGTACCGTCAGTAATATCGATCAAATAGCTGCACAGATCCGTGGGGATCTTCTTTCCCCGTGCGGCAAAATGCCGGGTGATCCATGCAATCAAATCCTTGTGTTCCTGTCGGGGAAATTCCACGATGTTGCCGTGGGTGGTCACAGCTTCCCAAAGCTTTTGGAGTCGCTTATCCGGTCGCCAGGGCGCAGTAATATAGGTGAAAACAACTGTACAGTATTCAGGAATATCCGAGAGGATCTCAACGACTGCGGTCCGCTCATTCTCCGGCAGCTTAAAAAGATCCACTTCATCCACCTGAACCAGTGTGCGCTCTGCCATCATAGGAAGATTCTCAACTGTATCGGCAAAAATCTGCACATCAAAGGTTTCGCCGGTGAGTTTATGGAAATTAAAGGTCTCGGTCAGTTCATCCAGAAGCTGCTTTTTCAGCTGCTCCAGATAGTGCTGGAGCAAGAAGGTCTCCTCACCATGGAAGAAATACAGCCGCCGGATATTCCCTGCGCGGATGTCGCTTTTCAGTTCCTGAAAGGAGTTATGCTGCTTCTTTTCTGCCATGGTATCACCTCCTGAAAATAATCGTACCGTTTAGATCTGTCCGATACACAACACTCCCATATTCAGCCAGCCTTTGTAATAGCACAGGCGATGGGTGCCCGTATCGGTTGTTTCTGCCTGCTGAAATAAACACATACTCCGGTGTCGTTGCCCGGAGCAATTCCTCGCCGGTTGAGTAGCGGGAACCGTGATGGCCGGCGATCAAAAGCTCCAGATCCGGAAGCTCTGTGCGGTGCAAAAGCAGCATTTCGCCTAATTCTCCACGGTCACCTGTTATGAGTATATCACAGTTTTCCGTCTGGAACAAGACGCATAAACCGCTTTCATTGCCAAAATTGAATAATTCCGGTGCAAAGATCGTAATTGTTGTGCTGCCGTAATGCAGAACAATATCCTCTGACACTAAAATCGTGTGTCCTGCTGTCTTGTTTTGAATCTCGCTGCCAATATCTGTTTCATTTGCGATATCCGGCAGAAATATAGCATCTGCATCAAGCCGTGTCAACAGATACGGCACACCGCCTGCATGGTCCTCATCATAGTGGGTCAGAATGATACCGTCCAGATGACTGATTCCCTGACTTAATGCAGTTTGTGCTACAGTGTCAGCTGCTTCTGTCGCTCTGTCACCGCCGCAATCGATCAAAAATGTCTTGCCTTCGCTTTGCAGCAGGATCGCTTGCCCCTGTCCAACATCCAGTGCCGTGACGCGGCACTCATCCAGTAGCGGCTCTGTCCATGATGCCAGCAATGCGGCACACAGGCAGATTCCAGCACAACATCCGTATATCACCGCGGGTTTCTTCTTAAGGCACAGATAGCAGACCAGCAGCAGGTACACAACAATTAACCAGATTACGATGTAAATACTCTGGGTATAGACGGCAGCCAATGGAAACTGTGCCAGTAGCTTTGCCGTTCCAATCACATAGTGAATAGGCACGGATACCAGCCATGCCGTCCATTGTCCAATAGTGATGCTAATCAGGCTGACCGCACAGGAGATCATAATGCCGTAAAAGATATAGCTAACGACCCAAACCACCAACAGATTTGTAAGCAAGCCGACGAGGCTGATTGTACCAAAGTAATAAGCAACCAGCGGTGTGGTGACAATTGATGCACTGAGACTTACAGAAACAGAACTGACAAGCCATCGTTTGAGTCTGGGTATGATTCCCTTTCCCTTTGCGCTTCCGAGCCGTTTTTCGTCTAACAGCCAGTCATGAATTTTGCGGCAGAACAGGAAGATCCCGATCATACAGCCAATGCTGAGCTGAAAGCTGATGGAAAGAACGACCATGGGATTCACAGTCAGCATCACAAGAGCAGCAAAGGCAAGGGCGGTTGGCGGGTCATATTCCCTGTCAAACAGCAGCGCCAGCAGCACAAGAAACTGCATAATACAAGCCCGTGTGATTGACGGTGTAAAACCGGTAATTGCTGCAAACAGGAGTAGTACAGGTGTCCCGATCAGAAACAGCAGCAACCGTTTTCTTCCGGAGAACAAGTACACAAGGGAAAAGAGTATGGACACATGCAGACCGGATACAGCAACGATGTGACTGATACCGCTGATCTTAAAAGCAGTATAGGTTTCATAATCGATTCCCATGCGCTCTCCAATCAGCAAAGCCTTGGCGAAATCGACAGTTTCTGGAGTAAAAATCTGATCGATGGTTTCCAAGATCCTTTCACGCCACAAAACAGGGTAATACTTTAGTGGTGTATCAGATGCTTCCTGGATCTTTGCTTCCCCTCTTTGATATAAAAGCAGGAAGATTCCGTCACTTCTGTGATAAGTCGGCTCTCTGCTGCCACCTTCCGATGTAAATCTGACGCTAAATGACCCGTCGATCAAATCACCCGGATCTATTTCAACAGCGCCATCAAGGTATATCATGACTTGGTAGGGTTTTCCGTTTAAGGAAATCCAACCACTAACTCCTGTGCCATAACCGGTATCGTAACCGAAATCGGATGCCTCAGCCGAGATATTTATGGTTTTGTCATCCAGTACGCGTCCATTGGAAAGATAGAAGTTATCATACATCAAAAACCAACAAATGCCGACAACAAACGCAACTGCGATCACCGCCGGAATTTTAAGGATCTCTAATTTGTAAGATAATATTACAGATATGAGAAAGATGATTGCCGCAACGACTGCAATCCACATATTTACATAGGAATAAAAGTATGCTCCCAAAATACAGGCAAGCCCAAAGCCGATCGCGAAACACATCAGTTTTCGCAAAGCGCAACACTCCTAAAAAAGGGGGTGCCGCCTGTGCGGCAGCACCCCATCATATGAATCAGTTAACCTTAGATGCGACAAACTCATCAACAAGCGCAAGAGCGTTATCCACCTGAGAGGCATCTTTACCGCCGCCCATAGCAGAATCGGGCTTACCGCCGCCGCTGCCGCCGCAGGCAGTGCATACCAGCTTCACAAGGTCACCGGCCTTAATACCCTTTGCAACGGCATCTTTGCCGCAAACAGCCAGGAAGGTGATCTTTTCACCGTTGACAGCAGCCAGAACGGCAGCAACAGCAGGATCTTTGTCCCGCAGAGTGTCACCCATCTGCCGCAGCTTGTTGGCATCCGCGTCCGGCACCATGCAGGTAATTACCTTTACACCTCCGATATTGTGCGCGCCGAAGAGGAAACGATCAGCCTCACCGGCAGCTTCCTTGGCCTTGAAGGATTCGATGGTGCGCTTCAGTTCCTTGATCTCGTCTACCTGGCCATGGATCTTGTTGATCAACTCAGCGGGCTTGGTCTTCAGCTGGGCGCATGCCTCGTACAGAAGGCTGCGATTACGCTCCATATCAGCAAGACAAGCCTTACCGGTGATCGCTTCGATACGGCGGACTCCGGACGCAACAGAGCCTTCGCTTTCGATCCGGAAAGGACCGATCTTGGCAGTGTTATTCAGGTGTGTACCGCCGCAAAGCTCGATGGAATAGCCGCCCATATTGACAACCCGGACGGTATCACCATACTTTTCGCTGAACAGTGCGGTAGCACCCAGATTCTTTGCTTCCTCAATGCCCATTTCCCGGACATCAATACCGTAGCCTTCCAGAACGGCTGCCTGCACGATAGCATCCACCTTGGCAAGCTCCTCTGCACTCAGCGCGGAGAAATGAGTGAAGTCGAATCGCAGGTGGTCGGGCTCGACCAGAGAACCTGCCTGATGCACATGGTCGCCCAGAACGCTGGTCAGCGCCTTCTGCAGCAGGTGAGTTGCAGAGTGGGCACGCATAATGGCCTTGCGGCGCTCAACATCGATGGCAGCAAGAACGATATCATCCACCTTAATGGTGCCGGAAGTCATCTTGCCGTGATGCAGGTACTTGCCGCCCTTGTCCTTCTGGACATTGGTGACCACAAAGCGGCTGTCGCCTACCAGGATGGTACCGTGGTCAGCGACCTGGCCGCCCATCTCGGCATAGAACGGAGTTTTGTCAAGGACAATGATGCCGCTTTCGCCACCGGTGATAGATCCGGTAACCTCCTCACCGACACAAACAGCCAGCACCTTTGCCTCGTTGTTGTACTCTTCATAGCCCAGGAAGGTCGTGGGTGTGGTATCCAGACCCAGGTCAATACCTGCCCAGCCCAGATCACCCAGAGCCTTCCGTGCCTCACGTGCGCGGACACGCTGCTCCTCGCGGCACTCCACATACTTGTCCATATCCACAGTCATGCCCTCATCTTCCAGCATTTCTGCGGTCAGATCAATGGGAAAACCGTAGGTGTCAGCCAGCAGGAAGGCATCCGCACCGGAGAACATGGTAGCGCCGTTCGCCTTATGCTCCGCAAGCTTTTCGTTGTAGATCCGCATGCCGCTGTCAATGGTCTTGGCAAAGTTCTCTTCCTCAACCTTTACGATGCGGGTAATATACTCTGCCCGCTCCCGCAGGTAACCGTAGTGCATCTCATTTTCGTTGATGACAGTGCCAACAACCTCATAAAGGAAGGGCTTGTTGACTCCCAGAAGCTTGCCGTGACGGGCAGCCCGGCGGAGCAGACGGCGCAGGACATAGCCGCGGGCCTCGTTGGAGGGCAGAACGCCGTCAGCGATCATAAAGGTGGATGCACGAACATGGTCTGTGATGACCCGGAGGCTCACATCGGTCTTAGAACTCTGGCCGTAGGACGCTCCGGTGATCTTCGTCACATGGTTGGTGATGTTCATCACGGTATCCACAGCAAACAGGCTGTTCACATTCTGACAAACCACGGCAAGACGCTCCAGACCCATGCCGGTATCGATATTCTTCTGCACCAGATCCGTATAATTTCCCTTCCCGTCATTATCAAACTGGGAGAAAACGTTGTTCCAGACTTCCATGAACCGGTCGCAGTCGCAGCCGGGACGGCAGTCGGGCTTGCCACAGCCATACTCCGCACCGCGATCATAGTGGATCTCAGAACACGGACCGCAAGGACCGGCACCGTGCTCCCAGAAGTTATCCTTCTTACCAAGCTTGGTCATCCGCTCCTCAGGAACACCGATGACATTTGTCCAGATCTCCCATGCCTCGTCGTCATTTTCGTAGACAGTGGGATACATCCGCTCCGGCTCCAGACCAACCCACTCAGGACTGGTCAGGAATTCCCAGCTCCACTGCAGAGACTCGGTCTTGAAATAATCGCCGAAGGAGAAGTTTCCCAGCATCTCAAAATAGGTGCCATGACGGGCAGTCTTACCGATGTTCTCGATATCGCCGGTACGGATACACTTTTGGCAGGTGCAGACCCGTCTGCGGGGCGGTTCGACTTCGCCCTTAAAATAGGGCTTCATAGGTGCCATGCCGGAGTTGATCAGAAGCAACGACTGATCGTTCTGGGGAATCAAGGAAAAACTGGGCAGACGCAGATGGTTCTTACTCTCGAAGAAAGTAAGGAACTTCTCGCGCAGCTCATTTACACCGTAGGGTTTGTGACTCATAACATTAACCTCCAAATATTCTGTCGGGTAAAACAAACACCTCGCCCCAATATAGGGGCGAGGTCAGTCGCGGTACCACCCTAATTATCCCGAAAGGGACATCTTAGCTGCTCTGTAACGGGAGCGCCCGTCCCGGTCGTCCCGGGCGACGGAGTAAGTGGCATACAGATTCCTTTCATAAGGGGCTTACACCCTCCCCCTCTCGCTTTGATGACGGTAATCTGCTTTGTTTACTCATTGTCTTTGCATTTCTACTGTATTTTAACATAAAACGCGGAAATGTCAATGGCATTCATATGTTGTCCTCCAGCCATTGCTTCATTTCGGCAAGTCCGGCGTCACTCATAGGAAAGGTGCGCGCGCTCTCCACTGTGCTTTTCTCATAGCAGAATAATCCGTGCCAGAATTCTGCGACAAGACTACTCTGGGCGAAATCCACTTCCTTTTGGGATGCCTTGACCACTTTTGGTGTTACACGGAAACGCAGCATTCCGCTGGATCCGGTAAAGCTGTTTTCCATAGCAAAGGTGTGAAGTGTGGGAAGAAAGATATCTGCCATACCTTATTCCTCGGTCAGTGCTTCCATTTCATCCAGCAGTTCGCCGAACAGCTGTAGTGCCTGCTCCACAGGCTCGGGACCGGTCATATCCACGCCGGCGCCCTTCAAAAGCTCGATGGGGCTCTTGGAGCAGCCGCCGGACAGGAATCCGAGGTAGTCCTGCACTGCGCTCTCGCCCTCGGCAAGGATCTTCCGGGACAGCGCAATGGCTGCAGAATAGCCGGTAGCATACTGGAAGACATAGTAATTCATATAGAAGTGAGTAATTCTCGCCCATTACATCGCGATCCGGTCATCCACGATCATATCGGGTCCAAAGTACATCTCATTGAGCCGCTTGTACTCAGCGCAAAGTACATCTGCCGTCAGGGTCTTCCCTTCTGCGATCATTCTGCCGATGTTCAGCTCAAACTCTGCAAACATGGTCTGACGGTACAGAGTACCCTTAAACTGCTCCAGGAAGTGGTTGATCAGATATGCCCGCTCCTTCTTGTCGGTGGTCTTGCCCAGCAGATACTGCATCAGCAGCGCCTCGTTACAGGTAGATGCCACTTCCGCAACAAAGATCACGTAACCTGCGTCTACGGGGTTCTGGTGCTTATTGGACAGGTAGGAATGGAGCGCATGACCCATCTCGTGGGCAAGGGTAAACTGGCTGTCCAGAGTGCCGGTATAGTTCAGCAGGACATAAGGATGGACTCTTGCGCCGGCAGAATATGCGCCGCTGCGCTTGCCCTCGTTGGTGTAAACATCAATCCAGCGGTTTTCAAATCCCTCTTTCAGAATGGCTCGATAATCCTCACCCAGAGGTGCGAGGGCGTCATAAACAGTCTGCTTTGCCTCCGCAAAGGGAATGCGCTTGTCTACGTCTGCAATCAAAGAAGTGTAAACATCGTAGAAGTGCAGCTCGTCCACGCCCAGCAGCTTCTTGCGCAGGCGGACATAGCGGTGCATCTTGTCCAAATTCTTGTGGACTGCCTCGATCAGGTTCAAATAAACAGAGGTAGGCACATTGGTGCGATCCAATGCCTTTTCAAAGGCATTGGGATATTTTCTGGCCTCAGCAAAGAATTTCAGTTGCTTATTTTGGGCGTTCAGCAGTGCCGCAGCGGTATTCTTATAGGCTGCAAAGCTGTCATAAAGGTTCTCATAAGCGCTCTTACGCAGCTCGCGGTCGGGGCTGTCCTGATAAGAAACAAAGTTACCCTGGCGGAGGGGATGGTGATTGCCCTTGGAATCTACTGCATCGTCAAAGGTGATATCCGCATCTGCGAATGCACCGTAAATATCATCGGGAGCATTGGACATCTCCCCTGCTGCGGCCAACAGCTTTTCCTCGGCAGGAGACAGGGTATGTTCCTTCATGCGGCGCTCGTTGGTCAGCGCACGGCGATAGCGTTCCAGAGCAGGATACTCAGCATAGAACTTCTCGAGGGTCTCCTCTGGGATCGCCATGATCTCAGGCGTTTCAAAGCTGCGAACAGCGCTCATCGCAACGGCAACCGCCATAAACTTACCACGCATTGCCTGATAAACAGGGTTTCTAGTATCCTCGTCTGCCTTGCGCATGCAGTAGTTTGCCAGACGGGAAAATTTCACGCTGACATCTTCCACGCACTTGAAATAGGTATAAAGGGTCTCACCGCTTTCACTCAAACGGCCGGCGTAGGATGCAAACTGTGCCTTATCAGCTTCCAGCGTAGCAAGCTCCGCCTCCCAAGCTTCATCAGAGGGATAAAGGTCTTCTGTTGCCCACTTATCCTCCAGGGCAATCTCATCACGCTGGGGGATCTTCTTGATTTCTTCCATATGTTACCTCCAAAATAAGGATTTTTCTTATTATATCAGCTGCATCCACAAAATGCAATCTTGCTTTTTGTACCGGAATATGGTAAATTGACTCCCGGTGATATTATGAAAAACAAAATCAAAGGTATCCTTTCGATCCTAATCGCCACTGTGATCTGGGGCAGCACATTCGTTGCACAGAGTGTGGGCATGGATCATATCGGACCCTTTACCTTCCTGGGTGTGCGAAATTTTGTTGCTGTAATCTTTTTGATGCTGGTGGTTGCGGCATTTGAAATTCCTACGATCAGGGATTACTGGGAAAAATGGAAAAACAAAACTCTTTGGATATCCGGTATCCTGTGCGGAGTTGCATTATTTGTAGCAGCAGCACTGCAGCAAATCGGTATGGTATATACCGACGCCGGTAAGGCGGGTTTCCTGACCGCTATGTACATCGTATTGGTTCCGATTATCGGTGTGTTCCTTGGCAAGAAACCGTCATTTATGGCGGTGATCAGCGTCGTGATTGCCGTAGTCGGACTGTACCTGCTCAGCTGCGTCGGTGTGACCGTGATCAATATCGGAGATCTGCTGCTGATCGCTTGCGCTCTGGCTTTTGCCGTTCAGATCACGCTGATCGACCGTTGGGTGGGCAAAGTGGATGTGTTGCGGCTAAACTGCGTGCAAAGCCTGGTAGTTGCCGTACTTTCCGGAATTTGCATGCTATCGTTTGAAGAGCCGTCTGTCACCAATATCCTGAACTGCTGGATGCCCATAGGTTATGCCGCCATCCTTTCTACCGGTGTTGCCTATTCCCTGCAAATTGTAGGGCAAAAACATCTGGAAACCACTCCCGCTTCCCTGTTGATGAGCTTAGAATCCGTTTTTGCTGTCATCAGTGGTTGGATTGTTCTGAACGAGCGAATGACTCCCGCTGAGTATACCGGCTGCGCACTGGTATTTGCGGCCGTCATCCTATCCCAGGTTCCTACCAAAAAAGCACCCGCCTGAGCGGGTGCTTTTCCTTATTTCTGCTTATCTGCTGCAATCAGCAGCTTCATGGCCTCGATGCCTACTTTAATCGCGCCGGAGGTATCCTCCGTCATAGGCATAAACATACCGGCCTTCTCCCGCTCCTGATTCCAAACCACATGGAAACAGCTGCCGCAGCGCACGCCAAGTGCAGATGCCACTACAAACAGCGCAGCGGATTCCATTTCGCTGGATTTTACGCCCAGCCGCTTCCAGGCCTCCCACTTTTGAAGAAGTTCATAGAAAACAGGTGATTTCTCAGGGGTGTGTTGACCGTAAAACGAGTCTTTACACTGGACAACGCCAACATGCGTCTTGTAGCCCAACGTCTCGCTGGCGGCCTTCAGCGCCGCTGTGACATTGAAATCCGGTACAGAAGGAAACTCGATGGGTGCATACTCCAGAGAAGTATGCTCAAAGCGGATCGCTCCGGTGGCAACCACGATGTCACCGGGGCAGACATCCAGGGCAATGCCGCCGGTAGTGCCAATCCGGATGAAGGTATCTGTTCCGATGGCAGAAAGCTCCTCCATAGCGATTGCGGCAGAGGGTCCGCCGATACCGGTGGAGCAAACACTGACCTTTTCACCAAGGAGCGTTCCGGTGTAAATGTTATATTCCCGATTCATTCCGATATGCACCGGGTTATCAAAGTGTGCAGCGATCGCCTCGCAACGACCGGGGTCGCCGGGCAGGAAGCAGTATCTGCCCACATCCCCCGGTTCACAGTGGATATGGAACTGTTTTCCAACATCTTGCATACGAAATACCTCCTTTTTTCTTATCATATCATACAGACCCGATGATTGCAACGAAAAACACGCCCCGTTAGGAGCGTGTTTTTTAGAACAAGCTGACCTGATTGGATTCCGGCAGGCTTCCGAATGCACCGGCATCCTTCAGCATCTGGATGTGGGTCTTGGATACCTTGGGGCAGGCAAGAGAGAATTCCTCCACAGAAAGGAAATTTTGACCCTTTCGTCCCTCCATAATATCCCACGCTGCGCTTTCACCCAGACCCGAAATGGATACAAAGGGCGGCCGCAGCTTTCCATCTTCAATGGTAAAGCGGGTGGCATGACTCTTATAGATATCGATGGGCAGGAATTCAAATCCCCGAAGATAGTACTCGTAGACCACTTCCAGAGTGGTCAGCAGATCCTCATCCTTGGCTGTGGCATTCTCATTATTGTCGATGGCAGCAATATTCGCCTTGACTGCATCCATTCCGTGGGTCATCAGCAGGGCGTCAAATCCGCCCTTCTGGCTGCGACGGTAGAAATAAGCCGCATAGAACGCAAGCGGATGATAGACCTTAAACCAGGCAATCCGGAACGCCATCATAACATAGGCAACGGCGTGGGCTTTGGGGAACAGATATTTGATCTTCTTACAAGAGCCGATATACCAGTCCGGAACACCGGCGTTACGCATTTCTTCCTCAGCGCCATCGGGAAGTCCCCTACCCTTACGGACAGATTCCATGATCTTAAAGGCTCGTTTTTCCGGCAGACTGCAGGAGATCAGGTAGATCATAATATCGTCACGACAGCCGATAGTGCCATCAACAGTAGTTGTACCGGAGGTGATCAGATCTTTTGCGTTACCCAGCCACACATCCGTGCCATGGGTATAGCCGGAGATCCGTACAAGGAAGTCAAATTTCTCCGGTTTGGTGTCCAGCAAAACCTCTCGAGTAAAGCGAGTATTAAACTCCGGAACTGCAACGGCGCCGGTAGGACCTAAAAGCTGATCATTCTCATACCCAAGCACCTTGGAAGATGTGAAAATGGACATGGTCTTCTTGTCATCCAGCGGGATGGTCTTGGCATCCACACCGGTCATATCCTCCATCATGCGGATCATGGTGGGATCATCATGACCCAGCATGTCCAGTTTTAGAAGATTCTCTTCCATGGAGTGGTATTCGAAATGGGTCGTGATCTGATCGGAGTCCTCCGCATCCGCGGGGTGCTGTACCGGGCAGAAGTCCCAGATCTCATTTTCCTGCGGGATAACCACCAGACCGCCGGGGTGCTGACCGGTGGTGCGCCGGACACCCACACATCCGGCTGCAAGACGGTTCATTTCTGCGGAATTTGCGGATTTACCCCGCTCCTCCATGTACTTCTTCACATAGCCAAATGCCGTCTTTTCTGCCACAGTACCGATGGTACCCGCCCGGAAAACATGGGATTTTCCGAACATTTCGATACAGTATGCATGGGCATTCGCCTGATACTCACCGGAAAAATTCAGGTCAATATCCGGCACTTTATCGCCGCCAAAGCCAAGGAAGGTCTCAAAAGGAATATTAAAGCCATCCTTCTCAAGCTCCGCACCGCAGATGGGACAAACTGCATCCGGAAGGTCAGCACCACAGTTATATTCCTTCGGTACATCCAGAATAGTGTGCTTACAGTCGGGATTCGGACAGCGGTAATGGGGCGGGAAAGAATTCACCTCCGTAATGCCGGACATATAGGCAACAATGGAAGAACCGACAGAGCCACGAGAGCCTACCAGATAACCATGCTCCAAGGAATTTTGCACCAGCTTCTGTGCAGACATATAGATCACATCATAGTGACTGGAGATAATGTCATTCAGCTCCGTCTCCACACGGCGCACCATCAGCTCCGGAGGATTGTCGCCATAGAGCCGATGGAACTTGGTGTAGACCAGATTCTTCAAATCCTCCACGGAGTTTTCAATGCTGGGCGCAAACAGATTATGGGGCACAGGACGGACTGTCTCGCACATATCGGCGATGAGATTGGTATTGGTAACCACCACCTCATAAGCCTTTTCCTCACCCAGATAGGAGAATTCCTGAAGCATCTCGTCAGTGGTACGGAAATATAGCGGATTGTCACTGTCACCGTCGGCAAAGCCCTTCGTGGTCAACAGAATATGACGGAAGATCTCATCCTCGGGATTCATAAAGTGGACGTCACCGGTAGCAACGACCGGTTTTCCTAACTCCTCACCCAGACGCACCACGGTGCGGTTGAACTCCCGGAGCTCCTCAATGTCCTGCGCGATAGGCGCTTTCCCCTCTTTTTCAGGACGGAGCATGAATATATTGTTGGATATGGGCTGGATCTCAAGAAAATCGTAGAAAGCTGCGATCTTCTTCAGCTCGTCAAAGCTCTTCTTCGCGATGATTGCCTGGAACAGCTCGCCGGCCTCGCAGGCAGAGCCAATGATCAAGCCTTCCCGCAGTTCCTGCAGCAGCGATTTGGGAATCCGGGGAGATTTTTTGAAATACTCCAGATTGGATTCAGAGATCAGATGGTAAAGATTCCGCAAGCCCGTCTGATTCTTTGCAAACATGAGAATATGATAGGGCTTTCCGGAGAAAATTACGCCCTTAGCGCGTTTTCTGCCCAGTCCAGAATTGACTTCCTGGACGGAGCGGAAACCTTTTTCTGAGAGCATTTGCAGGAATTTCACCATGATCTGACCGCAGATATTGGCATCATCCGCTGCACGATGATGGTTAAAGCCGGGAAGTTTCAATTCTCTTGCTACAATATCCAGCTTGTACCGGTTCATTTTCGGCAGCAGTTGCTGGGCAAGGGACAGGGTGTCCACAGACGTCAAATCATAAGGAATGTCCACCCTGGAACAAGCTGCCCGGATAAAGGAAGTATCAAATTTGGCATTATGGGCGACTACGATACGGTTACCGACAAATGCCATGAACTTCGGCAGGATCTCCTCGATTTTAGGTGCGCCAACCAGCATGTCATCGGTGATTCCAGTCAGCTCTACGATTTCCTGGCTTAACTTCCGACCGGGATCTACAAAAGTCTGGAATCGCTCCAGTTCTTTACCGTCTTTGATAATCACCGCGCCGATCTCAATGATCGTATCGTGGTCAGCGGACAATCCGGTGGTTTCCAGATCAAAGGCCACAAATTCCTGATCGAAGGCCATATCCTGCTGGCCGACCACGATCTCTTTCCCGTCAATATCATTTACAAAATAGCCTTCGCAGCCGTACAAAACCTTGATCGGTTCGTCGGTTCCGGCAATTTTCGCAGCGCCTTTGCCTTCAACCGCATGCATGGCATCGGGGAAAGAATGGGCGCAGCCGTGGTCAGTGATGGCGATGGCTCTGTGACCCCATGCAGCCGCCTGCTTAACGACGGCCTTTGTATCTGTCAGAGCGTCCATACTGCTCATGGTGGTATGCAGGTGCAATTCCACCCGCTTTTCGCCTTGGTGGAGATCCTTACGTTTGGGCATAGATCCGGGCATGATGGCGTAAGGATTCAGCACGGTTTCGTTGTCAAACTTGTCCACCGTCATCTTTCCCTGCACTTTTACGATGCTACCGACATTGACATTATCCAGGATCTGCTTGGCTTCTCTGTTTTCCAGAAAGCGCTTGACCCGCACAGAGCCTGTGTTATCGGTCATATCAAAGCTGATGACCCAGGCGTTGCGTTTTTTCAGCTCCCGATGATCCACAGCAAAGACCCGGCCCTCTACGGTGACGTTTCCGGTATCAAGGCTCAGATCTTTCATCGCAACAGTAGAGCTCTTAATGGTCTTGCCAAAGAAACAGTCACTAGGCACAGATGCAACATCTTTCTTGTGGGGTGCGGATACCTGCGGCAGATCAGTGATCATATCCGCACGCATCTTCTTCATGGCATCAAAGAGCTCTTGTCCTTCCAGAGGCTGACCCGCCTCGATCACGATTTCAACCGCAGTAGCAAACCGCTCCTTCAAGGCGTTTTTTACTGCAGGAATGCATTCCTCCAGAAGCTTTTTACCGTTTGCAGGCAGTTTTACAGTCAGGCAGTTGCCTTCCCACTCCCACTTTGCGCCAGCCAGAGATCCCCGGGTAACGGAGTTCTGACTGACGAAAAGCTGCATCAGATCCTCCGAATCCATAGCAGAAAGCTGGTCAGCAGGATGGGTGGCAATCAGTTCCAGATCCTTTAACCCGTAGATATTGCAGATATCCTGACAAACAGTCGACAGCATTCTGTTAGAAATATATGTAGGTGCATTCAGGACAGCGGATATCTTCCCTGCCAAGGGGTCAAGATCGGCAGCAACGATAGCCGCCTGAGATAACGCGCTTTTCAGCGGCTCAGGCGGCATATAATCCGAAAACATATTCAAAAAATAAGTTTTCCCGTCCATTGTACTCCTTAAAATGCTTCGATTCTCTTTAATAAGGCAGGAAGCAGCTCCTCATAGGGCAGCTTTTCTACCTGTTCACCTTTTTCAAATATCATACCCCAGCCGTCTCCGCCAGCAATGCCGATGTCGGCTTCTCTGGCCTCACCGGGTCCGTTAACGATGCAGCCCATGACAGCGACAGTGATGGGCTTCTGGCAATCTTTGAGTGCCTCATCCACCCGGTTTACAAGACCGATGAGATCGATTCTTGTCCGTCCGCAGGTGGGGCAGGAAATGATATTCACGCCCTCATTACGCAGTCCTGCCGACTTGAGGATATCCTTGGCGGCATAGACTTCCTGTACAGGATCATCGGTGAGACTGACACGAATGGTATCGCCGATACCGTCAAGGAGCAGCGCGCCAATACCCATGGCAGATTTGATCATGCCCATCTTCACCGGGCCGGTCTCCGTCACACCGATGTGCAGAGGATAATCACATTTGCTGCGGAACAGCCGGGCAGCTGCAACCATGGTCGGTACTGTAGAAGACTTCATAGAAAGACAGGTATCATAAAATCCGTACTTTTCTAACAGTTCCAGATGCTCAAAAGCGCTTTCCACCAACGCCTCCGCGGTGGGGTGACCGTATTTTTCCAGCAAGCGCTTATCCAGACTGCCGCCATTGACGCCGATACGGATGGGAATCTTCTTGTCCTTGCAGACATCCACCACCGCCTTGACCCTGTCTTCCCCGCCGATATTGCCGGGATTGATGCGGATCTTGGACGCCCCGCCCTCGGCAGCTGCGATAGCGAGTTTGTAATCGAAGTGAATATCCGCAACCAGAGGCAGATCGCTCTCTTTGCAGATCTCTGCAAACCCTCTGGCAGCCTCCATATTCTGAACGGACAGACGGGCGATTTGGCAGCCTGCAGTTTTCAGCGCACGGATCTGAGCAAGAGAGCCTTCTACATCCGTGGTCTTTGTATTCAGCATAGACTGGATCACCACAGGAGCGCCGCCGCCAATGGGAACGCCGCCTACAAGAATCTGTCTGGTCATGGTATTCACCCCTTGAAAATCACGAAAATATCCTTAAACATAATGACAGCCATCAATCCCAACAACAGGATCATGCCCCCTGCATGAATGTAGCCTTCGTACTTGGGGTTGATCTTTTTGCGGGTCACTGCCTCAATGGCAGTAGTCAGCAACAGTGCCACCACTCGGCCGCCGTCCAGCGCAGGAATGGGCAACAAGTTCATCACCGCCAGATTGATGGCAATAAAACCGCCAAAATACAGCATGTTCAGCAGTGCATCCACCCAGGTCGCGGATGCGTTTGCTACATCGGACATTTGCTGTACGATGCCAACAGGACCGGTCATGTCGGACAGTCCGGCCTGACCGGAAATCAGCATCTGCAGACTCAGTCGCACAGTTCGGATCACATCAATGGTGGAATACCAGGTATACTCCAGCTTATTGGCAAAAGTCGCTTCTTCCAGGCCGAAATTCATGCCAAATAGCTCTGCGGTGCTGCCGTCCTCGTAGGTAACAGTATGGCGCTCCATAAGGAAATCATTGAGCTCTACAAGCTTGCCGTTTCTCTCCACAATGATGTCATGAACTTTTCCGGGATTCAGGGCCAGGATCATGGAGAAATCGGACTGTATATAAATTTTTTCTCCGTCTACTTCTACGATCCGGTCGCCCACCTGCAGGCCGTTGCCATCGTCAACAGTTGCAAACTCTTCAAATTCGGAGATCACAGGCACCACAAACTGTTGAGCCGGGGCAAATACGATAAACATAATAAGCAATCCGGCGATAAAATTCATACCGGAGCCGGCAACCAGAATGATCAGCCTCTTCCACCATGCTGCCTTCTGGAAAGAGCGGGGATTCTCGGTATCCGTATCTTCACCTTCCATGGCACAGTAACCGCCAATGGGAATGCAGCGAATAGAATACAGGGTCTCTCCTACCTGCTTTTTGAAAATGGCAGGCCCCATGAACATGGAAAATTCATTTACTTGAACACCGGATGCCTTGGCGGCTATAAAGTGACCCAGTTCATGGATAAAAATCAAAAGACTGAACAGCAAAATTGCAAAAAGAATACTCATAAGGTCCTCATTTCTAATGCTTAATGCCCGTATACATACGCCCGGGCAAGGCGGTCAGATTCGAGAATCTGTTCCAAAGAGGGATTCTGAATAAAGGGTACAGCATCCACAGCACCCTTGACAAGGTCATAGATATCGTAGAAACCGATCTTATCCTCCAGGAACAGGCTGACTGCCGCTTCATTTGCACCGTTCATGACCGGGCAGGCAGTGCCGCCGCTTTTCGCGCAATCCCGGGCCAGAGCCAGGCACGGAAACGCACCCATATCCGGTTCACAGAAAGAAAGATCACCGCATTTGGTAAGATCCAGGCGGTCCACAACACAGTCTTTCCGCTCCGGATAGGTCAGCGCAAGCTGAATAGGCAGCCGCATATCCGGCGCGCCCAGCTGGGCCATTACCGCACCGTCCACAAACTCTACAAGGCTGTGCACGATACTCTGCCGGTGGATCACCACATCCACCCGCTCCAGGGGAAGCCGATACAGACGCATCGCCTCGATCACTTCCAGGCCTTTGTTCATTAGCGTGGCACAGTCGATGGTGATTTTTGCACCCATCTTCCAGTTTGGATGCTTCAGTGCATCCGCTTTGGTCACTGTACGCAACTGCTCTTTGGTCATTCCAAAGAACGGACCACCGGAGCAAGTCAAAATCAACCGATCCACTTCTGTCCGCCGGGGATTCCCCATCAGACACTGAAAAATGGCGGAATGCTCGGAGTCCACGGGGATAATCTCCACCCCGTATTTCTCGGCCTCTGCCATTACAAGCTCGCCGGCGCAAACCAGTGTTTCCTTATTGGCAAGACCGATCCGCTTTCCGGCACGGATCGCTGCAAGAGTGGGTTTCAAACCCAGCATACCAACCACAGCAGTGATCACACACTGGGCAGCAGGGATAGAGGCCGCCTCGATCAGCCCTTCCTCACCCCAGGATACTTTTATGTCCAGATCGGAAACTGCGTCGCTGAGCCGTTCCGCCGCCTCCTGGGTAGCCATAACAGCCAGTTCGGGGCAAAAT
>JAZNJN010000047.1:0-9684 GCA_045578025.1 Faecousia sp.
TCAGATCCACGATGCCAAAGGGCACGCCCAGCCGCTGGGATGCCTCCTTACCCACGATCTGACCCATTCTGGTGATCTGGAAGGCGGTCTTTTTCACCGTTTCTGCCACCACGTCAAAGGGCTGACCCTTGACGCTTTGCAGGGCATGGTACACCACACCCGGTCCGGAAACGCCCACATTCAGCACACATTCCGGCTCTCCCACGCCGTGGAACGCACCTGCCATAAAGGGATTATCCTCCACGGCGTTGGCAAATACCACTAATTTTGCGCAGCCAAGTCCGTCATTATCTGCGGTGATTTCTGCGGTTTCTTTAATAATTCTGCCCATTTCGGCAACGGCATCCATATTGATACCCGCCTTGGTAGAGCCTACATTGACACTGGCGCAGACACGCTCTGTGCAGCGCATTGCCTCAGGAATGGAGCGGATCAGCTTCCAATCCCCTGCGGTGCAGCCCTTCTGCACCAAAGCGGAAAAGCCGCCGATAAAGTTGACACCGCAAGTCTTTGCGGCGGCATCCAGGGTCTTTGCGATCTCCACATAAGAGTCAGTTTCGCAAGAGCCTGCCACCAGCGCAATAGGGGTTACGGAGATCCGCTTATTGACGATGGGGATACCGAATTCCTTCTCGATATCCTCGCCCACCTTCACCAGATCCTTGGCGCAGCGGGTGATCTTATTGTAGATCTTATCGCAGCACCTTTTAAGATCCGTATCACAGCAATCCAGCAGACTGATGCCCATGGTGATGGTACGAATATCGAGATGCCGCTTATCGATCATATCCAGAGTGTGTAAAATATCCTTCTGATTCAGCATATTTTCACCTCAGACCCGGTGCATGGCTTCAAAAATATCTTCCCGCTGGATCCGGATGGAAAGATTCTTTTCCTTACCCATTTCCTCCATAGTTGTGGAAAGCTGAGCCAGAGGGATGGTGGATTCGGACACCTCCACCACCATCATCATGGTAAAGTAACCCTGCATGACGGTTTGACTGATATCCAGAACATTCACATTATACTCTGCCAGCTTGTTGCAGACAGCGGCAATGATGCCCACCTGGTCCTTGCCGACAACTGTTACGATCGCCTTCATATCAAAACCTCACTTACTTGATATTTCTATACAAATACCGGGACCGGCAAATGTCGGTCCCGGTATGTAGCCGTTTGATTATTCAGCCTCTGCAGCCTCAGCCTCGACAGCCTCGACCTCTTCTGCCTCTTCCTCTGTCTCGGGCTCCAGCAGAGCACGGATGGACAGGGAGATGCGCTTGTTCTCAGCGTCCACATCGGTGATCTTGACCTGAACATCCTGACCCTCAGCCAGAACATCCTCAGGCTTGCCGATGCGCTTGTTGGCGATTTGGGAAATGTGGATCAGACCGTCAACGCCGGGGATGATCTCAGCGAATGCACCGAAGGTCATCAGCTTAACGACCTTAGCGTCAACCACATCACCAACATTGTAACCCGTCATGAACTGATGCCAGGGGTTCATCTCAGCAGTCTTGTAGCCCAGAGAAATCTTGTGCTTCTCGGTGTCGAAAGAAATGACATAGACATCGATCTCGTCGCCGACCTTCACAACATCAGCGGGAGTCTTGATCCGGTTCCAGCTCAGCTCGGAAACGTGGACCATGCCGTCAACGCCGCCGATATCCACGAATGCGCCGTAAGAAGTCAGGGACTTGACAGTGCCGTGGTACTTCTTGCCTTCCTCGATCTCCGCCCAGATCTTCTCCTGGTTAGCCTTGCGAGCCTCGGAGGTGACAGCACGGATGGAGCCGATGACACGGCGGCGGGCGCGGTTGACCTCAGTGACCTTCAGCTGAACAGTCTGACCGACCATAGCAGCCATGTCGCCACCCTTGGCAACACCGGACTGGGAAGCGGGAACGAACACACGGATGCCCTTATAGGTAACAACCAGGCCGCCCTTGTTCTCCTCAGTGACAACACCCTCGATGGTAGCCTTCTCTTCAGCGAAAGCAGCCATGTCGTCCCAGATCTTCAGGCCGTCCAGCTTCTTCTTGGACAGCTGCACAGTACCCTCCTGGTCGTTCACGCGAACCACGAAAACCTGGATCTCGTCGCCAACCTTGAGGATATCCTCAGGCTTCACGGAAGGATCCGCGCTGACTTCGTCATACGGAATGTAGCCGGCATGCTTGGTGCCCAGATCGACCTGGACTTCAGTGTTGCCGATACCGGTAACGATGCCTGTGACCTTATCTCCTGTATTTAAAGTCTTGATGGACTGCTCGAGAAGTGCCTCAAAGTTCTCCTCCTGCACAGCCTCAACATTAGTAATTTCGCTCATAGTCTTATTGACCTCCTTTATTATCCACGCCGGCGTGGATGCGCCAGCAGTGATTCCAACTTGGGTGACACCGCGGAAAAAGTCAGGCTTAAGTTCGGATGCGTTATCCACCAAAACCACTTTATCGCAGTGCTCACGGCAGATCATGGCAAGCTTCAGGGTGTTGGAGCTTTTTGCATCTCCTGCAACCACCATTGCCTGGGACTGGGCGCTCAGCTGAGCTGCCTCTGTCTGCCGAAATTCCGTCGCTCTGCATATTGTATCAAAGATTTTCAAGTTAGTAAACTGTTTTTTTGCTAAATTCACACTTTTTTTCCACAAGATTTCTGTGGAAGTGGTCTGGCAAACCATGCAAATGGGCAGATCGGCCGGTACATCCTCTCTTGACGCCCATTCTTCCAGTTCTTCCGGGGTTTCAAAGATTCGACAATCCCCGCACCAGCCGGCAATTCCCTCCACCTCAGGATGGGAACGGGTGCCGATGATAATAGGGAGTCTGCCCTCCTGGGCCGACCGTTCCACAATGCCGTGGATACGCTTGACAAAGGGGCAGGTGGCGTCAATGACCTCCACATCACGCTGCTCCAACGCATCGCAAACCGCCTTGGAAACACCGTGAGAGCGGATGATCACCGTCATACCGGGCATGGCTTCTTCGGGAGATTGGATGACCTTTACGCCCATATGGTCAAATTTATTGACCACATGGCGGTTGTGAATGATGGGGCCCAGTGTCACCACCTGTTTTCCTGCCGCCGCGGCTTTCTCCACCGTTTCCACCGCACGGCTGACACCGAAGCAAAAACCGGCACTCTTGGCAACGGTCACGCTCATAGGCCGATCTTCTCCGAAGCGATCCGGCGGATGGTATCCACAACCTCATCGATGGTAAGGTTAGAGGTGTCTACCTTAATAGAATCCTTTGCCATCTTCAGCGGCGCAATGGGGCGGTGGGTATCCTGATAGTCCCGCTGCTGGATCTCTTTGAGTATCTGCTCAAAATTGGCCTTCTGCCCCTTGGCAGTCAATTCGTCGGTGCGGCGCTTTGCCCGCACTTCCGGAGAAGCCGTCAGGAAGATCTTCACATCTGCCTTAGGCAGCACCACAGTGCCGATATCCCGGCCGTCCATGATCACATTGTGGGCCTTTGCCACATCCCGCTGCATATCCAGCAGCACATCCCGGACAACCGCATGAGCGGAGACCAGACTCGCCTTCTGGGAAATATCCTGGGTGCGGATATCGCCGGTGACATCCATGCCGTTCATGATCATATGCTGAAGACCGTCTGTATCGTATTCAATGTTAATGGTCAGCTCGTCGATGTAGCGCTCCACGCCATCCACATCCTTGGGGCTGACTCCCAGAAGATCCAGAAAATAAGCAACTGTCCGGTAGATGGCACCGGTATCCACATAGTAGTAGCCCAGCTCTTTTGCCAACCGCTTAGCGATGGTGCTCTTGCCGGCGCCGGCAGGGCCGTCGATGGCGATGGAATATGTTTTAGCCATAATCAATTCCTCTTTCTTACGTATTCCGTAATTTAGTCAGTGCTGCGGCTTCCCGGGCAACCACTTCCTCGGGAGTAAGGCCTAACTGTTTGCCGATATCCTGCGGAGTCAGAGGCAATCCGCCCTCCAAGCCAAAGCGGAGAGTCAGCAGCTTTGCATCTGTTTCGTTAAGAGAAGACAGCAATTCCTGGACCCGCTGGCGCATCTGGAAATAGGCAGTGTCCTCCACCGCCTGCTCGTCCTCCGGTTGCTTCTCCTTGGGTTGGGCTTCTGATTTTGCCCGTTGGAGCATCCGGGCGGCATCCAATGTTTCTGACACAAAGGAAGCCTCCTCCGGAGTCATGTGCAGTTCCAGCGCGATCTCCTCCAAGGTGGGATTTCTGCCCAACTCCGTCAGCAACCGCTCATCCACTGCCCGGTAGTCCTCCAATGCTTGTCGCATTTTCTGTCCTACGCCGTTGGCAAGGGCCTGGCGCGCAATCGCGTTTGCCAGTGTGATCCGGATGCGGCGGTCACAGTATTTTTCAAAGTCGCCTTCTGTGTAATGGAGGATCGCCTGCCACAGGCCCAGACTGCCCTCCTGGATCAGATCCATTAGCAGCACACCTCTGCCTGTCAGCTCGTAAGCATTGCTGACGACCCGGCTGAGCATGGCGTTTACCAGCTGCGCCATGGCGCTTTCGTCACCGTCGGCACAGCGCTGGGCAAGAATCTGCGGATCACCGCAAGCCGGGATCGCTGCAATTTCCTCCAGATAGAGCCGCAGAGGATCGTTTTCTTCCAGGCTCTGGAGCAATACATTTTCTTTTACCAACTGCTCCTCCCGGCGAAGCCGAAGGGCAGCCTCACCGCTGCCGTAATTCTTGGGCAGTTCGGAGATATCCAACAAAATATTCTTGCTTTCCAGCATCTCAAAAGCCGCAGTGAGGGAATCTTCGTTTTCGCCCTCCATCATGGCAAGAAAACGCACGGCAGAAAAGCTGCTGCCGGCAGGTAATGTATCAAAAACCGCCTCCCAAGGAGATACTTCAAAGGAAAAGTCCCATTGATTCATTCCAAAAAATCCTCCAATCCCATGCCCGCTCCATTTCTTTGCAGCTTGTCCATGGCCTGTTGGCGAAGCTGCCGGGCTCGCTCCTTGGAAATGCCTAGAAGCCTTCCAATTTCCTCCAGAGAGTGGGATACGCCGTCATCCAGTCCAAAATACAGACGCAGCACCTGCTGCTGGCGGTCTGTTAAGGTATTTAAGAGCTGCGCCATGGTCTGATTCAGCTCCTCACGCACCAATTCCTCGTAGGGCTGGGGTGCGTGCATATCTTCCAAAAGGGTTGCCAGCGAGCCGTCTTCCTCTCCCAAAGGGGCATCTAAGGAGCAAATTACCGGACTGAGTTGCATCAGTCTGCGCACTTTTTCCTCCGGCATTTCACAGTATGCCGCAATGTCGGAAATTTCCGGCTCTTCTCCGTTTTTCTGCAGCAGCGCTGCCCGCGCAGCCACCATCTTGCGGATCCGTTCCGCAGTATAGGCCGGTACGCGGATCAGGCCATGCTCTGCCATGCATCGGGTGATGCCCTGTCGGATCCATTTGGTGGCATATGTAGAAAAACGGAAGTCCAGTGTATAGTCAAACTTTTTTGCCGCTGCCAACAGGCCAATACTGCCCTCCTGCACCAGATCCAGTAGCGGAACGCCCCGCCCTGCATACTCCCTGGCAACAGACACTACCAGTCGCAGGTTAGAATTGACCATATGACGAATCGCCTCGGCATCCCCTAAGGCGCAGCGACGAGCAAGCTCCCGCTCTTCCTCCGGAGTCAAACGGGGGTAACGGCGTATCTCATGCAAAAATTGGCGCACATCGTCTTCTCCGTGGCTGATAGGCAGCGAAGATTCCTTTGTAAGCACTTCAGATGTCATGCCTTGATTCCTTTTCTTTCCTTAAGCTTGTTCTGGTAAGCCAGCAGTTCATCCTCGTTGGAAACAGAGGATGCCTGATGAGAGCCGCGGATAATTCGGACGCAGTCCAAAAATGCCTGCTCATTTACCGGGCCTTCCTGTCGGTGCAAAATGCCGGTCACATGGGACATTTCTTCCGGATTCAAATCCTCCAGCACAGCAAGGGACACTTCCAGTCCCTGTTCATGCCGGGATTTCAGCTGACCGTAGACCTTTCCCAGCAAGGGTGAAGAGAAGGCTTCCGGCTTTAAGTCCTTCGCCTGATCCAAAAAGGCAGGATCCCGCAGGACTAAGGACAAGATCCCCTCCTCCGCCATGGCGGATTTCATATTGTCGTAGCGAATGGTGCGGCTCTTGGGCTGCAAGGCCTTTGCCGGTGCTAAGTCGAAGCTTTCCTGCCGTTTCTTTTCCCGGTTCACACGACGCTTGTATGCTTTCTCGATCTCCAGCTTCATAGCATCATAACTGATCTTCGCCACCTCTGCGATCCGGTGACCGTAGACTTCCCGCTGGACAGCGCTGCCCAGACTGCTGATGAGATCTGCGCTTGCTTGCAGGAATTTTACCCGCTGGTCATCCGCATTCAGATCATACTGCCGCCGAATGGCATTCAGCTGATATTCCACCCGGTTGGAGGACTCCTCAAGCAAAAGCTTAAACTTGTCCGCACCGAATTTCTTCAAAAATTCATCCGGATCTTTGGCATCCTTCATCTGCAGCACCTTGACCTGCAGACCTGCCTTTTCCAGAATGGGGATCGCCCTCTGAGTGGCATTCTGTCCGGCGGCATCGCCGTCATACAGCAGCACAACCTGATCCACATACCGGGTGATCAGCGCCGCCTGTTCCTCAGTAAGGCTCGTACCAAGAGAGGCAACCGCATTGTCAAAGCCATACTGATGCAGCGCCACAACATCAATGTTGCCCTCCACCAGAAGCAGGTATCCCTGCTTGGACTTCTTCGCGAGGTTCAGACCAAATAGATTCTTCCGTTTATTGAAGATCATGGACTCGGGAGAGTTCAGATACTTTGCGGTGTCCTTATCGTTTTTCAGTGTGCGGCCGCCAAAGGCGATCACATTGCCCCGGACATCAATGATGGGGAACATCAGCCGGTCGCGGAAACGGTCAAAGAGATTGCCGTTTTTCTGAGAAACCGTCACAAGACCGGAATCCTTCAATTCCTGCTCCGTATAGCCCTTTGCTTTCATCGCTTTAACCAGAGAATCCCAACTGTCGGGGGCATAGCCCACACCGAAGGTGGTCAAAATGGACTTGGACATCCCTCTGCCGAGCGCGTAGCGCAGAGCATTCTCACCAACGGGAGAATAAAGCTGGCTGTGGAAGAACCGGGCAGCCTCCTTATGCAGCGCCCAAAGTCGCTCCTGGGCCTTGTAGCGGCTCTGATACTGCTCGTCCTCCGGCACATCCATGCCCACGCGCTTCGCCAAAGCGCGGACGGCATCGGGATAGCTCAGCCCATCGATCTCCATCTGGAAATTGATGACACCGCCGCCCTTATGGCAGCCGAAGCAATAATAGATGCCCTTGTCCGGTGCGACGGAAAAAGACGCGGTCTTTTCCCCGTGGAAGGGGCACAGACCAAACATATTTGCGCCGGCGCGCCGCAACTGCACATGCTGTCCCACCACGTCTTCAATGGGGTTTCTTGCCACCAGTTCATCAATAAATGACGCGGGAAATGCCATAGTCCGTCCCTCCTTTTCCGTAATTAAGTAATTATATCACATTTTTACCGGACTTGCCAACCGGTGGGGATAAAAATCTCTGTGTATTTGTCAACTGCATAATTGTCGGTCATGCCGGCAATATAATCGCAGACCGTTCGCTCCAGACCGTCAAAGCTCATCTGAGGTTGAAAATCCTCGGGAAGCTTTTCCGGATGGCGCACATAATACTCAAATAGCCTGCTGAGCATTTCTTTTGCCTTATTCTCTTCCCCTTTTGCCACAGGGTTACCGTACACCCGTTCAAACATAAACGCCCGCAGATCCTTCAGCGCTTGATCGACACGAGGAGACAGGCAGACTGTTCCCGCTTCCCGAGAGGTATGGATGGCGTCGCAGACCAAGGTATTGATCCGCTGGCTGTGGGTCCTGCCCAAAACATCGGCAATGGAATCCGGAATGTCTTCATTGCGCAAGATTCCCGCCCGGGTGGCGTCGTCGATATCATGATTGACATAGGCGATCTGGTCGGACCGGCGCACGATCTGACCCTCCAGCGTCTCCGGAATCCGGGGACCCGTATGCCCCAGAATGCCCATACGCACCTCGTAGGTCAGATTCAGTCCGTTGCCGTCGTTTTCCAGCGCATCCACTACGCGAAGGCTCTGTTCATTATGGCGGAATCCACCAGTCATCAGCTGATTCAGTGCAGATTCGCCGGCATGACCAAAGGGTGTATGTCCCAGATCGTGACCCAAGGCAATGGCTTCCGTCAGATCCTCATTCAGCGCCAGCGCCCGGGTAATGGTACGGGCGATCCGGGAAACTTCAATGGTATGGGTCATGCGGGTGCGGTAATGGTCGCCCTCAGGCTGCAAAAACACCTGGGTCTTATGCATCAGGCGGCGGAAGGATTTGCTGTGGACGATCCGGTCCGTATCCCGCTGGTAGCAGGTGCGGACATCATCCTCCCGGGGTTCGGAAGGCATGGGTCTACCCTTGCTTTCATCAGAGAAAGCCGCTTTGGGGTTCAATCTGCGATGCTCCTGAAATTCCAGCTCGCTGCGAATGTTCATCGGATTACAACTCCTTTACTTAGATGGGAAACGCCCGGTATTCCTGTCCGGTTTCCATGCCCTCGATGACCGCGGCGCTCATGTCCGTCAGCCGGTCAAGGAAGAACTTTGCCTGGTCCTCTGGCAACAGGATCTCCAGCTCCACTTCAGAGCCGAAGTCCGTATTGCGGATGATGCCGCCGAAGGCTGCTACTTCCAGCTTCACACGCTCATAAAAATTATAGGGGCAAGGCACATACAGCACCGTCCAGACCCGCTTCATGGACTTGCCTGCGGCATCCACGGCAATCTTGGCGCCCTTTGTATAGGCCCGGACCAATCCGCCGGCACCCAGCAAAATACCACCGAAATACCGGGTCACCACGCACACAATGTTATAGAGGCCCTCCCGCTGTAACACCTGCAGCATGGGCATGCCCGCAGTACCGCCGGGCTCTCCGTCATCGGAAAAGCGCACCGCACCGTCCCGGATGATGTACGCCCAGCAGTTATGGGTGGCATCGTAGTGCTGTTTTTTCATCTCCTGGAACTTCGCAAGGGCTTCCTCCTCGGTCTCCACTGGCCAGACTCTGCCGATGAAGCGGGATTTCTTCTCTATGAATTCATCTTCACCAAACTGAGTCGGTACCAGGTACTCCTCCAAGGTTTCAGCACTCCTTTGTGATATATTCTTTCAGTCTGCCGTAGAGGATGGGGTCTACTACCGTCTCCACTACGATGCCCTCACCGGTGTATTCCACACTCTTTACTTGGGCGCTGGAATGGAGGGTTTCCACCATGCCGCCCATGGAATAAGGCAGGGTGACCACCACATGGTGACGGCTGTGTCCCAGAGCCTTTTCGATGGCGCAGAGCAGCTGGGGCATGCCGCTGCCGGTGGCTGCGGAAATGGCAACTACATCTTCCCCGATGGGGATATCCGTCTTCTCCACCAGATCTGCCTTATTGTAGCAACGCAGAACAGGCGTTCCCGGCTTTGCCAGCTGGGCGATGAGCCGGTCCACCACCTCGATATGCTCCTGCCGGTTTTCGTCCGCAGAATCGATCACATGGAGCAGAAGATCTGCGTATTCCAGCTCCTCCAGAGTTGCCCGGAAAGCATCCACCAGATGGTGAGGAAGCTT
>JAZNJN010000048.1:0-3101 GCA_045578025.1 Faecousia sp.
TTGTGTAAAGGGGGCTGTCAGCGAAGCTGACTGGGGGATTGACACAACCCCTCCGCCCCTAACGGGGCACCTCCCCTTACACAGGGGAGGCTCGCGCTTCGCGCTCCATTGCGCCGTTAAACGATCATTTACCTTACAAAAAGGGGGATACTATGATACTGAAAACAGTTCTTTCGGGAAAAACATATGCCTTCCGGGACATTAAGGAAGTGCTGGCGAAAGCCAATGAAGAAAAAACCGGCGACTCTCTGGCAGGCATCGCCGCGGAAAGCGCACAGGAGCGCATTGCGGCAAAGGTGGTGCTGTCAGCGCTGACCCTGGGGGATCTGCGGGAGAATCCCGTGGTGCCTTATGAGCAGGATGAGGTCACGCGGATCATTCAGGACGATGTAAATGAAAAAGTCTACGCAAAGATCCGGAACTGGACCGTCAGCGATCTGCGGGAGTGGATATTAAACGAGAACACCACCTGCGATGATATCCACAAGCTCAGCCGTGGACTGACCTCGGAAATGGTGGCGGCGGTCGCCAAGCTGATGAGCAATCTGGATCTTATTTATGCCGGCAATAAGATCACCGTCACCGCCCACTGCAATACCACCATCGGTCTGCCGGGAACACTGAGCTGCCGCCTGCAGCCGAATCACACCACCGACGATCCGGAGGGCATCACCGCCTCCGTGCTGGAGGGTTTGAGCTTTGGCGCAGGCGATGCGGTGATCGGGCTGAATCCGGTGACGGACAGCCCGGAGCAGGTGGGCAAGGTGCTGCGCCGTTTCCAGGAGATCAAGGAGCATTGGCAGATCCCCACCCAGATCTGTGTCCTTGCCCATGTGACTGCCCAGATGAAGGCAGTCCGGGATGGCGCGCCCTGCGACCTCATTTTCCAGTCCATTGCCGGCAGCGAGGCAGGCAATGCCGCCTTTGGCTTCAACGCCCAGACCATTGCGGAGGCGAGAGATCTGCTGCTCCGGGATGGCACAGCGGAAGGCCCCAATGTGATGTATTTTGAGACCGGACAGGGTTCAGAACTTTCTTCCAATGCCCACCATGGAGCAGACCAGGTCACCATGGAGGCCCGGTGCTACGGCTTTGCAAAGCGGTTTCAGCCCTTTTTGGTCAACACGGTGCTTGGGTTTATCGGCCCGGAGTATCTGTACGATGCCCGGCAGGTGACCAGAGCCGGTCTTGAGGATCATTTTATGGGCAAGCTCACCGGCATTTCCATGGGCTGCGATTGCTGCTATACCAATCACATGAAGGCTGACCAGAATGACATCGAGAATCTGGCGGCGCTGCTGACCATGGCAGGCTGTAATTACTTCATGGGCATCCCCCATGGCGACGATATCATGCTGAACTATCAGACCACCGGCTTCCGGGAAACAGCTGCACTGCGGGAACTTACCGGCAAGACGGCGATCCCCGAATTCCAGTGCTGGCTGGAAAAGATGGGCTTCATCGAAAACGGAAAACTGACGAAAAAAGCCGGCGACGGCTCGACACTGCTGTTTTAAGGAGGTGGACAGATGAATAAGCGGGAATTATCTGCCATGGTGGCGGAGATCTTGGGCCAGATGGGGCAGGAGCCTATGGTCAAGGGCAGCGACTATCGCCCCACAGACCCCGGCCCTCAGCCAAAAGACGGCGGCTATCATGCCGGTGACTTCGTGCCGGATGTGACGGCGCTGGACCTGCGGCAGCTCTATCTGGTGGAAAATGCCACTGACCCGGAGAAATACAAGAAAATGAAGTTAAAGACCCCGGCGCGGCTGGGCAGCGGCAGAGCAGGCCCTCGGTATAAGACCCTGACCATGCTCCGCTTCCGGGCAGACCATGCGGCGGCCCAGGATGCGGTGTTCTCTCAGGTTCCGGAGGATTACGCCCAGAAGAACGGGCTGATCCCGGTGCAGACCTGCTGCAAGGATAAGGACGAGTACCTCACCCGACCGGATCACGGCCGCTGCTTTGACCAGGAGAATCAGAAGATCATCCGGCAGGCGGTAAAGGGAACACCCCGGGTGCAGATCGTGGTAGGCGATGGCCTTAGCTCTGCCGCCATTCAGGCCAATGCTATGGACTGTTTAGAGGCGATCCGTGACGGCTTGAAGCTCCGCCATATTGACGTGGGACAGCCGATCTTCGTCCGGTATTGCCGGGTAGGTGCTGGCGATGCCGTGGGCGATGTGACCGGCTGTGAGCTGGTGTGCGTACTGGTAGGCGAGCGCCCCGGACTGGTCACAGATAAGAGCATGTCCGCCTATATCACCTACAAGCCTCATACCGGCGTTTCCGAGTCCGCCCGTACGGTGGTGTCCAATATCCACGCACAGGGTACGCCTGCGGTGGAGGCAGGTGCCTATGTGGCAGAGCTGATCGATACCATTTTGAAGAAAAAGGTCTCCGGTGTGGGACTGCATCTGGAGGGGTCAAAATGATCCCGGTAAAAATTTTGGCGCTACGCTATCTTGCCAACGCAGAGCCGGGTCTGGCAAGATCCTTGGGCGCGCCGGAGGGCTATCCCTCCCTTGCCATGCTCACCACGGACTGCGACGATGCCACCTATATTGCCTTGGATGAAGCCACCAAGGCAGCGGATGTAAAAGTCTGCTATGCCAGAAGCTTCTACGCCGGCGCAGCCAATGCCACCACTCCCAATGCCGGTGAGGTCATTGGCGTTCTGGCAGGCCCGACACCCGGTGCGGTGCGCAGCGGCATGGATGCGGCGCTCTCGGCGCTGAAACGGCTGGGTTTTGAGGATCTGGGCGGCGTGCCCTGCCTTGCCCATACGGTGTCCAGTGCAGGAAGCTTCCTTGCCGGGGAAGCGGGGGTCCGGCCGGGGTCGGCGCTGGCGTACCTCATCGCACCGCCGCTGGAAAGTATGTATGGCATGGACGCAGCGTTGAAAGCAGCGGATGTAAAGTTATGTAAACTATACGCCCCTCCCAGCGAAACCAATTTCGGCGGCGGTCTGCTCAGCGGCACCCAGTCGGCCTGCGATGCGGCCTGCGCCGCCTTTGCCCGGCGGGTCGCCGAGGTGGCAGCAAACCCCATGGAAATGTAAATGATCGTTTATATGCGTAATGGAGCGCGAAGCGCGA
>JAZNJN010000049.1:0-16877 GCA_045578025.1 Faecousia sp.
AACCCATGTTACCGCCGTGAAAGGGCGGTGTCTTAACCGCTTGACCAACGGGCCTGGTAGCGGCGACCTGACTTGAACAGGTGACAGACCGGGTATGAACCGGGTACTCTACCAACTGAGTTACGCCGCCATGGGTGGTCAAGCTGATCCGGCACTGCCGAAATCAGCTTTGTTATTATATACATGTGTTACCCATTTGTCAAGTAAAAATTAAAGTTTTTTTGGACATACTGGTTGTGGAGGGATGAAAATGCGGTTTCTGAAGAAATGTATTCTGTTCTACCTTGGCGGCGGTGTCTATATGACTCTGGAATTTTTATGGCGGGGGCGCAGCCATTACAGCATGTTCCTGCTGGGCGGGCTTTGCTTTCTGTTAATGGGCAAGCTGAGCAAGCTGCTCCGAAAAGTATCCTTGTCATTGCAGCTCCTTGCCTCCTCGGCCATGATCACTTCTCTGGAACTCATCACCGGACTGCTGGTAAACCGGAACTACGCCGTTTGGGATTACCGGAATATGCCCTACAATTTTCTGGGGCATATCTGCCTGCCCTTTTCCCTGCTGTGGATCCCTATCAGCCTGCTGGGGATGCTGCTGTATGACCGGGCAGACAGACTGCTGGAAAAATAAAGGGAGCGGAAATCCGCTCCCTTTTGCTCAGTGATTGATGGACTTGATGCCGGGCTCGGGCAGGGTCTCTACCTTGGAATCCTTGATCAGATGCTTAGGACAGACCGTGGCGCACAGGCCGCAACTGTCGCACTTGTCGTAATCGATCCGGGCAAGATTGCGCTCCACGGTGATGGCATCGTGAGGGCAGATCTTTTTGCACAGACCGCAGCCGATACAGCCGGCGGTGCAACCACGGGTGGTGACTGCGCCCTTTGCCAGAGATGCGCAGGCGATGACCACATTCCGGTGGGGCTCAACCGGTACAATAAGCTGTCTGGGACAAGCGGCAGCACAGGCCATGCAGCCGGTGCATTTGTCCTCGTCCACCACCGCCACACCGTTTTCGATATGAATGGCATCGTACTTGCAGGCTTTTGTGCAAGTACCGAAGCCCAGGCAGCCGAATTTACAGCTGAGCGGGCCGTTTCCGCCCACTTTGGAGGCAGCAAGGCAGTCCTTGAAACCCTCGTATTCTGCCTTGATCCGGGCACCGGTGACCATGTTGCCGTCCTTATCATAGGTCTTCGCGCCGGAGCAGCGCACCAGCGCCACCTGTCGGGTAACCTCTTGCGCCTGAACGCCCATGATGGCCGCCATGGCCTGCGCGCACTCGTTGCCGCCGGAATTGCATTTTCCGATCTGTGCCTCGCCATTCAAGACCGCCTCGGCATAGCCGCCGCAGCCGGCATAGCCGCAGCCGCCGCAGTTGGCGCCGGGGAGGCATTCATTCAGCTGTTCCAGACGGGGGTCGGTCTCCACATAAAAGACCTTGGATGCGGCAGCCAGCACCAGACCGAAGATCACGCCCAGACCGCCTAAAATGCCAATGGCAATCAAAATTCTATCCATACATCCCCCTCCTTAAAAGATCTTCAGGCCGGAGAAGCCCATAAACGCCAGCGCCAGCAAGCCGGCAGCGATCAGCGCGATGGGATACCCCTTGAAGGATTCGGGACACTCTGCCTTATCCACCCGCTCCCGCAATGATGCGAACAGCACGATGGCGATGGTAAAGCCGATGCCGCCTGCCGCGCCGTTGACCACGCTCAGCAGGAAATCATACCCCTGCTGCACATTCACCAGCGCCACACCCAGCACGGCGCAGTTGGTGGTGATCAGCGGCAGGAACACGCCCAGCGCCTTATAAAGGGCGGGCACGGCTTTCTTCAGGAACATCTCCACCACCTGCACGATGGAGGCGATGACGAGGATAAACACCACCGTCTGCATATACTGCAGCTCCAGCGCCATCAGCGCCAGATTCACCGCATAGCAGGCAGCCGAGGCCAGCGCCATAACAAAGGTGACCGCCATGCCCATACCAAGAGCGGTATCGATCTTTTTGGAAACGCCCATAAAGGGGCAGATGCCGTAGAACTTCACCAGAATGAAATTCTCCGTGAGGATCGCGCTGAGCAGGATACCCAGCAAAGACTGTACATAGGTCATTTCTTAGCGCCCTCCTTCTTTGCTTCCCGGGCGTCCAGCTTCTTCGTCAGCCACTGGAAACCGGCGATGACAAAACCAAGGGTCAAAAATCCGCCCACAGGCATCACCATCTGCATGGCAGGATAGCCCTCGGGGATGAGGCGAATGCCCTCGCCGCCATTCAAAATGCCGCCGCCGAAAGTTCCCGCGCCCAGCAGCTCTCGGATCACGCAGACGACCACCAGCGCCACCGTATAGCCGATGCCCTGAAACAGTCCGTCCAGCGCGGACGCCGCCACGCCGTTTTTGGAGGCAAAGGCCTCCGCCCTGCCTAAAATCATGCAGTTGACCACGATCAGAGGAATGAACACGCCCAGACTTTCCGAAAGCTCCGGAAGATACGCCTGCAGCAGCAGATCCACGATGGTCACAAAACCGGCGATGATGGTAATATACGCGGCAATGCGAATCTGGGAGGGGATGACCTTCCGCAGGGCGGAGATCAGCACATTGGAGCAAATGAGGATGATGGTAACACTGATGCCCATGCCGATGCCGTTAAACAGGCTCGTCGTAATGGCAAGGGTGGAACACATACCCAAAAGCTGGACAAACACAGGATTCTTGGTCAGCAGGCCTTCCTTGAACATTTTTCCGATATTCATGTATTGACCTCCTTACCCAAGATTTTTCACGCATTCCAGCGCGGCATTCACGCCGTTTACCACCGCACGGGAGGTGATGGTGGCGCTGGTGATGGCATCGATGTCGCCGCCGTCCTTATCAACCGCCAGATTGCCGGAAAGTCCCACAAATTGACCCCGGAAGGCCTCGCCCGCGGCATTGGACGCCGCCGCGATGGAGCCTAGGCCTGCCGTCTCCGTGTGGGAGACGATAGAGATGCCGCTGACCGTTCCGTCGGGCAGGATGCCCACCATCATGGTGATGCCGCCGCCGAAACCGGAGGGCACAACCTCCACAACAAAACCTGCATCCGATGCGTAGACCTTGCCCACCGTTCCGGTATCATCGGTAAAGTCCACTGCCGCCAGACCCTCCGCCCCGGGGAGAACTTCTTCCATAGCTTTCTGGATCTTCTCTGCCTTATGGGCCTGGATCAGCGGGTCTGCAATGGCATTCACCCCTGCCAGCGCCCCCGCCACCGCAGCGGTGATAAGAAACAGGATCAGCACAAGACGCAAAACATAGGTCACCAAAGAGCCTTTCATCGTCTCACCGCCTCCTGTCTACGCATGCCGAACTTCTTGGTCCGGCCGATGCGGTCTAAGAGCACCACGCAGCAGTTCATCACCAGAATGGCATAGCTGACACCCTCGGGATAGCCGCCGAAATAACGGATCAGTACCGTGATCACGCCGCAGCCAATGCCGTAAAGAATCTGACCCAGCTTGGTCAGAGGAGAAGTGACATAGTCTGTCGCCATAAACAGCGCGCCCAGCATCAGTCCGCCGCCAAAAACTTGGCTTGCCATCCAGGTAAGCCGGTCATTGCCCATGGGAAACAGCACCGTGATCACCGCCACCGTGCCGATATAGGCAAGGGGGATGCGCACCGTCAGCACTTTCCGGAGAAGTAAGTAAGCAAAGCCGATAAGGAGCAGCAGCGCAGAGGTCTCGCCCAGCGACCCGCCCACATTGCCGAGGAACAGATCCATGACAGAGGTTTCCGGCAGGAGTCCCTGATGCATGGACGCCATGGGCGTGGCTGCGGTCACCGCGTCAGCGGTGGAGAAAATTCCCGCGGAATTGTGGAAGCCCACCTTGACCCAGGTGTTCATAAGCACCGGCCAGCTGAACAGGAACGCTCTGCCCGCCAGAGCAGGATTGACGATGTTTCTGCCAATGCCGCCGAAGAGCATCTTTACCACGATGATGGCGAAGAAATCGCCCAGAATGATGGTCCAGTAAGGAATCGCCACCGGGCAGACAAAGGCAAGCAAAATGCCGGTGATCACAGCGGAAAGGTCGTAGACCTTGCTATCTTTTTTCATCACCTTGCACCACGCCCACTCAAAGAACACGCAGGCGGCAACACTCACAAGGGTCACCATCAGCGCCCGGAAACCGAAGAAGTAGACACTGCCCGCCAGCGCCGGCAAGAGCGCGATGACCACATCCCGCATAATGGTCCGGGTGGTCACCGGGGCGTGGACATGGGGCGAGCTGGAGATCGTCAGCTCATAAAAGTATTTCATCTGTGCCAAGTTTTCTCCACCTCCTTATTTCTTTGCCGCAAGAGCATCCCGGATCCGGTGCTTTGCCGCCCGGAAGCCCAGCACCAGGGGCACACAGGCGGGGCAGGTATAGGCGCAGCAGCCGCACTCAATGCAGTCCATCATGTGCACGCTTTGCATCTCCTCCATGCTGCCGGAGAGCATGGCTTTATACATCAGCACCGGCATGAGCCCCATGGGGCAGGCATCGATACACCTGCCGCAGCGGATGCACTGGGAATGGTCTACGCTGTACTTATTCGCCCTGCCAAGGATCGTCACAGCATTGACGCCCTTGATCACCGGCACGCTCAAATCATACTGAGCAGCACCCATCATCGGGCCGCCGGACAGAACTTTGTAGGGATTTTCGCTGTGACCCACTGCCTCCAGCAGGTCATTGAAGCTAGTGCCGATGGGAACGAGCAGATTCCTCGGCTCCATGACGATGTCACCGGACACGGTAACGATCCGCCGGATCAAAGGCATCCCCTCGTACACCGCGTCATGGATCGCCTTGCAGGTGGCGGCATTGAATACCGCGCACCCCACCGCCGCCGGCAGTCCGCCGGAGGGAACTTCCCGCCCGGTGATGGCGTAGATCAGCTGCTTTTCCGCACCTTGGGGGTACTTGGTGGGCAGCTCCTCCACCACGATTCCGGATCGGGGATCGATAGCAGACCGCAGCCGCTTCGCCGCCTGGGGCTTGTTGTTTTCCAGGGCAATATGGGCGCTGCTGAGTCCCAGAATCTTCATAATCACGGAAAGACCGGAGAGCAACTCCCCGGGATACTCCCGGCACAGCCGGTCGTCCGCCGTTATGTAAGGCTCACATTCCGAGGCATTGACGATGATGGTGTCCACCTTTGAGATGGCAGAGGAAAGCTTCACATGGGTGGGAAATGTGGCGCCGCCCATACCTACGATGCCCGCCTCCCGGATGATGTCCATCAGTTCCTGCACTGTCATCTTCGCCACAGCTTCCCGGCTGCGGCGCTGGATGTCCGGATGTTTTTCATACAGATGGTCATTTTCCACCACCACGCTCATCATGGTCACGCCACTGGTGTGAGCCCGCATCTCCACAGCCTTGACCGTGCCGGACACAGAGGAATGGACCGGGACGCAAAGGCCCTCGTTGTCGCCGATTTTTTGTCCCATCAGCACCCGATCGCCCTTCTTGACCAAGGGTTTGCAGGGCGCACCGATATGCTGACTCAGGGGGATCACCAGAACATCCGGTGCCGGAAATTCTACAGTCTCCCGCTCGGATGAATACCGTTTATTCTCCTTTGGGTGGATACCGCCGAAAAAAGGAATCGCCATCTGATATCACCTCATTTATATATTCTTAAATTCATCATAACGCATTTGTGTATATTTGTCCACAGAAAGTTGCGTATAATCCACTATTTACCTACAAAAAGTACACTTTTATCGATATATAAATCTCAAATAACCCTTTTGCCAATTCTCCGTTTTCCGTTGAAAAATCAAATTTTTGTGGTATACTGGTTCCAAAGGATGTGACAAAAATGCTTGATTTTCGTAAACTGACCGATGCTGACCGCCCCCAATTCGAGCCTTTTCTCCCTCTGTGCGAAAACCGGGGCTGCGAATATTCCTTTGTGAATCTAAACATCTGGGGTCGGCAGCGGGCCGCCTTTGTTGGTGACTTTCTTGTGCTGTTTTCTCAGTACGAACGGAGCAGTGTGTACCCCTTCCCTCTGGGAAAGGGGGACATGAAACCGGTGCTGGATGCCATCATCCACGATGCAAGGGAAAGGGGCATCCCCTGCCGCATCAGCTCCATGACTCCCGACGACTGCGCCCTTTTGGAGCAGCTTTACCCCGGTCAGTTCCGGTTCCACACCGACCGGGACAACTACGACTATGTCTATGCCATCGATGACCTTGCCACTCTGCGGGGCAAGCGGTATCAGAGCAAGCGCAATTTTGCCAACCGATTCCATATCCAGCGCCCCGACTGCCAGCTCCTCCCTCTGGATGAAACCACCGAGGAGGCCGCCCGGCTTTTGGTGCAGGAATGGTATGATGCAAAGACCCAGTCTGACCCCCTTTCCGACTATCTTCTGGAAAAAACCGCTCTTCAGCGGGCATTTTCCCGTCGGGAGGCGCTGGGGCTGGAGGGACTGGTGCTGATGGAGAACGGAAAGGCCCTCGCCATGACCATGGGCAGCCGTCTTTCTCCCACCACCTTTGATGTCCACTTCGAAAAGGCGCTGGATGGCATCGACGGCGCATACGCCGCTATCAATCAGGCATTTGCTCTGTTTTTGAAAGAAAAGTATCCGGAGCTTCAGTATCTGAACCGGGAGGATGATCTGGGCATCCCCGGTCTGCGCAAGGCAAAGCTTTCTTACCATCCCGACCACCTTGTGGCGAAATACTGGGCGCGGCTGTGGGAGGAAACCGATGAACATTGATTACCCAACCCGAGAGCAGATCCCTGCCCTGCGCACTCTTTGGAAGCAGGCTTTTGGGGATACAGATGCTTTCCTTGATTTGTTTTTCTCCACCGCCTACGCACCCCGGCGCTGCCGCTGCACAAATGCGCAGGGGCAAACCGTTGCTGCCCTTTACTGGTTTGACTGCACCGCTGACGGCGAAAAATTCGCCTACCTCTATGCCGTAGCCACCGACCCCGCTTTCCGGGGACAGGGCCTGTGCCGCCGGCTTATGGACGATACACACCGTCTGCTGAAGGAGCAGGGCTACGCCGGTACTGTTTTAGTCCCCGGCGAGCCGGAGCTTTTTGCCATGTACGAAAAAATGGGATATACCGACTTGTCCGGTGCGGGCAACTTTTCCGTATCCACCGGCTCGCCCATTTCTCTGCGCCAAGTCACCGCCGAAGAATACGCCGCCGCACGGCGCGCCCTGTTGCCCCCCGGCAGCATCGTACAGGAAGGCGAAAATCTTCGTTTCCTGGGCAGCTATGCAAAACTTTACGCAGGAAACGGCTTTGTTCTGGCTGGGATAACCGAGGGTACGCATCTTTACTGCACCGAGCTTCTGGGCGACCGGACTGCCGCCCCGGGGATCGTTTCGGCACTGGGCATGCAGACCGGAACGTTCCGGACTCCCGGTGAAGACCGGTTTTCCATGTACCATCCTTTGAAGGATATCCCCGCCCCCCGCTACTTCGGTCTGGCCTTCGACTGAAAACCCCTCCCATTTGGCAAGATTCACAGGGAAATTACTCAATTTTTTGCAGAAACTGTCTTCTTAACGAATTGACTAATGAACAGTTTTCCTATATAATAAACGCTGTAAATAAACGGCCCTTACGACTGACGGATCAGTGGAGCACCACACGGAGTAAGGACACCACCAAAGCCGGCCGTCTGGGCACACTTTTCATTTAGGAAAAGTGCGCCCTTTTTTAAGTTGTTCGTCACTTTGCATTGATTGATCGACGGAGCGGCGGCTCTTTCAGCGCAGCTCTGCACCGCGAAAGCTTTGAAATACACAAAGTATTCCTGCAGCTTTTGCAGTTTGATCTGCACCAAAATTTCTCGCCATCCGACCGATAATAAATGCCAAGTAACTCACTGTGTGATTATTTTACTGGAGGTAATTCGTGATGAAGAAAGTCGCCATCTTAATGGGCAGTGATTCTGACCTGCCCGTGGTCAAAAAGGCAGCGGATACGCTGACTTCCTTTGGCGTACCCTACGAGATGCATGTCTACTCTGCTCACCGTACCCCTGTGCAGGCACGGGATTTCTCCCTGAACGCCCGGAATAACGGCTTCGGCGTGATCATCGCCGCGGCGGGTATGGCTGCACATTTGGCAGGCGCTATTGCCGCCAATACCACCCTGCCCGTCATCGGCATCCCCATGAAATCCACTACATTTTCCAACGGCATTGATGCCCTTCTCTCCACCGTACAGATGCCCTCCGGCATTCCTGTTGCTACGGTGGCGGTAGATGGCGCTGTCAATGCCGCTTTGCTTGCCATCCAGATCCTCGCCGTAACGGATGCTGACCTTGCCGCCAAACTGGATGCAAAGCGGGAAGCCGACGCCACCAAGGTGCTGGAAAAGGACGCAGCTCTGCAATAACCCCTGTAGTCGGTTTGTAACAGGTAGGCGTTTAGAGCTCGCCAAAGCCTCCCCTGTGTAAGGGGAGGTGTCAGCCGAACAGGCTGACGGAGGGGTTGTCAATCCCTCAGTCTTTTTCTTTGCTGCTGCAAAGAAAAATCCAGCTCCCTTTGCACAAGGGAGCCTTGGGAACTCTCACGACAGTATACCCGCGGGCGAACACAGTTCGCCCCTACAGATTACAACTTCCCTATAATGTTAATTTTATACGAAAGAGGTATTTTATTATGGAAAATCTGCAGCTTCTGTACACCGGTAAGACCAAGAATGTTTACGCCCTGCCCAATGGCAACTGCCTGCTCAAGTTCAAGGACGACTGCACCGGCAAGGACGGCGTGTTCGATCCCGGCGAGAACTCCGTGGGCCTGACCATCGAGGGCGTGGGCGATGTGAATCTGCGCATGAGCATCTACTTCTTCGAGAAGATCAATGCCGCCGGCATCAAGACCCACTACGTCTCCGCCAATCTGGCTGAAACTACCATGGAAGTCCTGCCCGCTAAGGTTTTCGGCAAGGGTCTGGAAGTCATCTGCCGCCGCAAGGCTGTCGGCTCTTTCTTCCGCCGCTACAACGAGTATTGCACCGAAGGTCAGGATCTGCCCTACTATGTGGAAACCACCTTCAAGAACGATGCTCTGGGCGATCCTCTGGTGACCAAGGACGGTCTGGTGGATCTGGGCGTTATGACCGCAGAGCAGTACGATTCCCTGAAGGCTCAGACTCAGGCGATCACCAAGATCGTGGCTGACGATCTGGCTGAAAAGGGCATGGAGCTGTACGACATCAAGTTCGAGTTCGGCTACGCCCCCGACGGCAAGGTCATGCTCATCGACGAGGTTGCCTCCGGCAATATGCGCGTCTACAAGAACGGCGAATATATCGACCCCATGACCCTGAACGGTCTGTTCTTCGCCTAATTTTTCAAACGCAAAACCTCCCCTGTGTAAGGGGAGGTGTCAGCCGAACAGGCTGACGGAGGGGCTGTTGCAAAGCGCAGCGTAACAAATCTCTATGATTGCCGGTGGCAATCATACCACGACTAGTTACAATCCCCCGGTCAGCTTCGCTGACAGCCCTCCACTGTACTAAGTGTCCGTAAGCCGCATTGCGACTACGGCCACTAAGCCTTTGCACAAGGGGGCCTTTGCGAACCCATCTCAATCTAAAGGAGTACACCTCATGGGAGGATTTTTCGGCATCACTTCCAAATGCGACTGTATGAGCGAGGTTTTCTTCGGTGTGGACTATCATTCCCACCTGGGAACCCGCCGGGGCGGCATGGCCGCCTGGGACGCAAAGATCGGTCTGCAGCGGAAGATCCATAATATTGAAAACGCGCCCTTCCGGACGAAGTTTGAGCACATCTTCGATGAAATGCAGGGCACTTCCGCCATCGGCTGCATCAGCGACTCCGATCCCCAGCCCATGCTGATCCGCTCTCACTTAGGCACTTACGCCATCACCACTGTAGGCATCATCAACAATGCGGACGAACTGATCCAGCAGGTGGTGAACGATCACGGTGGCTACTTTGATGCCATGACCGGCGGCAAGGTCAACTCCACCGAGCTGGCCGCTGCCCTCATTAACCACAAGGAAAGCTTTGTGGAGGGCATCCGGTATGCCCAGAGTGTCATCGAAGGTACTGCCAACATTCTGATCCTGACAGACGAGGGTAAGCTCATCACCGCCCGCGACCGGCTGGGCAGAATTCCGGTGCAGATCGGCAAAAACGAGGACGGCTACTGCGCCTCCTTCGAGGAATTCGCCTTTACCAAGCTGGGCTTTGAAAAGGTCTGTGAGCTTGGTCCCGGTGAGATCGTGGAGCTGACCCCCGAGGGCATGACCCAGCTTGCCGCACCCGGTGAGGAAATGCGGATGTGCGCATTTTTGTGGAGCTACTACGGCTACCCCACCTCCACCTATGAGGGTGTGAATGTGGAAGCCATGCGCTACCGCAACGGCGCCGCCATCGCAGAGCGGGATATGGCACAGGGCCGCAGCATGGAGATCGACTATGTGGGCGGCGTTCCCGATTCCGGTACGCCCCACGCCATCGGCTATGCCAACCGCACCGGCAAGGCTTTCGCCCGGGCATTCATCAAGTACACTCCCACCTGGGCGCGGTCCTTCACCCCCGCCCGGCAGTCCGACCGGAAGAAGATCGCCAAAATGAAGCAGATCCCCGTCCATGAGCTGATCAAGGACAAGAACCTGCTGTTTGTGGACGATTCCATCGCCCGGGGCACCCAGCTCCAGGAGACTGTGGAATTCCTCTACGAAAACGGCGCTAAATCTGTGCATATGCGCTCCGCCTGTCCCCCCATTATGTACGGCTGCAAGTACTTAAACTTCTCCCGCTCCACCAGCGATATGGATCTGATCTCCCGCCGGGTGATCGTGGAGCTGGAGGGCGAAGAGGGCCTCAAGTACATCGAAGAATATGCCGACGGCGATACTCCCCGGGGCAAGGCTATGCGCAAAGCCATCTGCGAAAAGCTGAAATTCGCATCCCTCGGCTTCCAGACGGTGGACGGCGTGATCGGTGCTATCGGCATCGACAAGTGCAAGCTGTGCACCTACTGCTGGAACGGCAAGGAATAAGTGTAAAGTTAAAAGTGGACAGTGGACAGTTAAGGTGCCGCCTTCGGCGGCGATCTTGATCATTTCCGCAGGAAATACCTTCACTTTCAACTTTCCACTGTCAACTGTCAACTTTGGCGACTGCCCAGCAAACCACAATTTTGTCTTCTAACTAAAATGCTATTGTAAGGAGCTTACTTATGGATCACAAGAACTCCCAGTCTGCCAGCTACGCCGCTGCCGGTGTGGATATCACCGCCGGCTACAAGGCTGTTGAGCTGATGAAAAAGCACGTTGCCCGGACCCGTAACGAAGGCTGTCTGGACGATGTGGGCGGCTTCGGCGGCTGCTTCGGTCTGCCCATTGCCGGCATGGAAGAGCCTGTTCTGGTCTCCGGTACCGACGGCTGCGGCACCAAGGTCAAGCTGGCCATCCTCATGGACAAGCACGACACCATCGGCATCGATGCCGTTGCCATGTGCGTCAACGACATCATCTGTGTCGGTGCAAAGCCCCTGTTCTTCCTGGACTACATCGCCTGCGGCAAGAATGTGCCGGAAAAGATCGCCGAGATCGTCGGCGGTGTGGCTGAGGGCTGTGTCCAGTCCGGCGCTGCGCTCATCGGCGGCGAGACTGCGGAGCATCCCGGTCTGATGCCTGTGGAAGACTATGACCTGGCAGGCTTTGCTGTGGGCATCGTGGACAAGAAGAAGATCATCGACAATACCCGTATGGCAGCCGGCGATGTGGTCATCGCGCTGCCCTCCACCGGTATCCACAGTAACGGCTTCAGCCTGTGCCGGAAGGTCTTTGATATCGTCAACAACAACCCCGAGCTGTATGTGGCCCGTGAGGAGCTTGGCGGCAGGACCATCGCCGAGGCGCTGCTTGTTCCCACCCGGATCTATGTAAAGTCCGTGCTGGCACTGCTGGAAAAGGTGGATGTGAAGGGTATTTCCCACATCACCGGCGGCGGCTTCTACGAAAACATTCCCCGCTCCATTCCCGACGGTCTGTGCGCGAAGATTGACAAAGCGGCAGTTAAGGTCCTGCCCATCTTCGACATGATCGCCTCCTGGGGCAATGTTCCCGAGCGGGATATGTTCAATACCTATAACATGGGTGTCGGCATGAGCATTGTGGTCCCCGCTGAGCAGGTGGAGGCCGCACTGGAGATCCTGAAGGCCCACGGCGACGATGCCTATGTCATCGGCCAGATCGTGGAGAACGAGGAAAAGGTGATCCTGGAGTGAAGACCAAGATAGCTGTTTTGGTATCCGGCGGCGGCACCAATCTGCAGGCGCTGATCGATGCCCAGGGCAAGACCCTCCATAGCGGCGAGATCGCCCTGGTGGTTGCCAACAATGCGGTTGCTTACGCCCTGGAACGGGCAAAAAACGCAGGCATCGAGACGGCTGTGGTACTGAAAAAGGAATGCGGCTCTCAGGAAGCCTTTGAAACCAGACTGATGGAGATCCTGGATGCCAAGGGCATCGAGATCATCATCCTTGCCGGTTTCATGACCATCCTGACAGAGCGCTTCACCGGTCATTACCCCAAGCGGATCTTGAATGTCCACCCCAGCCTGATCCCTAGCTTCTGCGGCGAGGGCTTTTACGGACTAAAGGTCCATGAGGAGGCCCTCCGCTACGGCGTGAAGGTCACCGGTGCGACGGTGCATTTTGTCAACGAGATCCCCGACGGCGGTGAGATCATCGCCCAGAAAGCCGTCTGCATTGAAGACGGCGACACCCCCGAAACATTACAGCGCAGAGTCATGGAGCAGGCAGAATGGATTCTGCTGCCCCAGGCAGCAGAAAAGGTCTGCGCAGCATTAGGAGGAAAGTAACATGAACGTCTATGAAATCAAATCTATGGCTGAGCGCCTTTGCGGCAATACCTACCCCGGCCGGGGCATCGTTCTGGGTGTGACCCCCGACGGTAAGAAGGCAGTTGCCGCTTACTTCATCATGGGCCGGTCCGTCAACTCCCGGAATCGGGTATTCTGCTTAGAGCCCGACGGCATCCGCACCGAGGCCCACGACCCCGCGCTGATGAAAGACCCCCATCTCATTATCTACCATCCCGTCCGGGAGGCAGGTCAGGGTCTGATCGTCACCAACGGTGACCAGACCGATACCATCTGGGAGTACCTTGCCAAGGGCGAAAGCTGGGAAGCTGCCCTGCGCACCCGTCAGTTTGAAGACGACGGCCCCAACTGGACCCCCCGCATTTCCGGCATCCAGGCGGGCAACGGCAGCTACAAGATGTCCATTCTGAAGGCCGCCGACCCCGAAGGCAATGCCTGCGCCCGGTTCTTCTGGGAGTACCCCGCCACCGCCGGTCTGGGTCACTTCCTCCACACCTATGTCTGCGACGGCAATCCCGTGATCCCCACCTTCCAGGGTGAGCCGGAGCGGGTTTCCATCCCCGCTGACATCGACGCTTTCACCCAGGAGCTGTGGAAGAATCTGGACGAAAACAACAAAATCTCCCTGTTCGTTCGCTACACCGACCTGGCTACCGGCGAAAAGGAACAGCGGATCATCAATAAGCACGAGTAAAGGAGCACACCATGAAGACATTTGAACTGAAATACGGCTGCAACCCCAATCAGAAGCCTGCATCTTTATACATGCATGACGGCAGCGAGCTGCCCATCGAAATTCTCAACGGCCGCCCCGGCTACATCAACTTTATGGATGCTCTGAACTCCTGGCAGCTGGTCAAAGAGCTGAAAGAAGCCACTGGCATGGCCTGTGCCACCTCCTTCAAGCATGTTTCCCCCACCTCCGCCGCTGTGGGCAAGGTTCTTCCCATCGAGCTGAAGAAGGCTTGCTTCGTTGAGGATGTGGAGGGCCTGGACGAGAATCCTCTGGCCTGCGCCTATGTCCGCGCCCGCGGCGCTGACCGTCTTTGCTCCTTCGGCGACTGGGTGGCTCTTTCCGATGTCTGTGACGAAATGACCGCCAAGCTCATCGCCCCCGAGGTCTCCGACGGTGTCATCGCCCCCGGCTACACCGACGAGGCTCTGGCCATTCTGAAGGCCAAGCGCAAGGGCGGCTACAATGTGGTCAAGATCGACCCCGACTACGTTCCCGATGCCCAGGAGCGCAAGCAGATCTTCGGCATCACCTTCGAGCAGGGCCGCAACAATTTTAAGATCGGCGAACACCTGCTGGAGAACATCGTCACCGCCAACAAGGAACTGCCTGAAAGTGCCAAGATCGACCTGATCGTTTCCCTGATCACCCTGAAGTACACCCAGTCCAACTCCGTCTGCTTTGCTTATGACGGACAGGCTATCGGTGTGGGTGCCGGTCAGCAATCCAGAGTCCACTGTGTCCGCCTCGCCGGCGGCAAGGCCGATACCTGGTTCCTGCGGCAGCACCCCAAGACCCTGAATCTGCCTTTCCGGGAAGACCTGGGTCGCCCCGGCCGCGACAATGTGATTGACGGCTACATCAACGGCAACGAAGAGGATGTCTGCGCAGAAGGTATCTGGCAGAACTACTTCACCGTCCGTCCCGAGCCTCTGACCGCGGAAGAGAAGCGGGCATGGCTGGACTCCCGGGATGCTGTTGCTCTGGGCAGTGATGCTTTCTTCCCCTTCGCCGACTCCGTCAAGCGCGGTGTTGCTTCCGGTGTTAAGTACATTGCTGAGCCCGGCGGCTCCATCCGTGACGATCTGGTCATCGATGAGTGCGACAAGAACGGCATCGTCATGGCCTTCACCGGCATGCGGCTGTTCCACCACTAAAATAACCCTCAGGGGACGGCAAAACGCCGCCCCCTGTCGGTGCGTTTTGGGCACACCGAAAATACATATTTGGAGGTCACTATGAACATCCTCGTTGTGGGCGGCGGCGGCAGAGAGCACGCCATCATCCGCTCCTTAAAGAAGAATCCCCAGGTTGAAACCATCTATGCCCTTCCCGGCAACGGTGGCATCGCCCAGGATGCTGTCTGCGTTCCCATCGGGGCAACCGAAATTGAAAAAATCGTGGCTTTCGCCACCGAAAATAAGATTGATTACGCGGTAGTCGCTCCCGACGATCCCCTGGTTCTCGGCTGCGTAGACGCGCTGGAGGAAAAGGGGATCCCCTGCTTCGGCCCTCGCGCCAATGCCGCTATCATCGAGGGCAGCAAGGCATTCTCCAAGAATCTGATGAAGAAGTACGGCATCCCCACCGCTTCTTACGAGATCTTTACCGACCTTGACAAGGCGCTTAACTACCTGGACACCGCCCCCATCCCCACCGTGGTCAAGGCAGACGGTCTGGCGCTGGGCAAGGGCGTGATCATCGCGACATCCCGTGAGGAAGCCAAGGAAGCTGTCACCGATATGATGGCAAATGCCAAGTTCGGCAAGAGTGGCTCCACCGTAGTCATCGAAGAATTCCTCACCGGCCCGGAAGTCTCCGTCCTCGCCTTTACCGACGGACGAGTGGTGCGTCCCATGGTCTCCTCCATGGACCACAAGCGTGCCGGCGACAACGACACCGGTCTGAACACCGGCGGCATGGGCACCGTCGCTCCCAACCCCTATTACACCGACGACATCGCCAAACAGTGCATGAAGGAGATCTTCCTGCCCACAGTGAGGGCCATGAAGAAAGAGAAGCGCACCTTCAAGGGCTGCCTCTACTTCGGTCTGATGCTGACCCCCAAGGGTCCCAAGGTCATTGAGTACAACTGCCGTTTCGGCGATCCCGAGACCCAGGTGGTGCTGCCGCTGATGAAGAGCGACCTGCTCACCGTCATGATGGCCTGCACCAATGGCACACTGTCCAAGACCCCCGTCCGCTTCTCCAAAAAGCACGCCTGCTGCGTGATCAAGGCTTCCAAGGGCTATCCCGAAAGCTACAAGAAGGGCTATAAGCTGACCATGTCTGACCGGGCAGGCAAGGCAACCTTCGTTGCCGGCGCCAAGCTGGAAGAGGGCAAGCTGGTCACTTCCGGCGGCCGTGTCACCGGCACTACCGCCGTCCGGGGCACACTGGAAGAAGCCATCACCGCGGCCTACCGCCTCAGCGCAGGTGTGAAATTCACCAATGCCTACAGCCGCAGCGACATCGGTCAGCGGGCGCTGGCTGCACGGAAATAAGGAGGAAAACCATGGTCTATCGCGTATATGTAGAAAAGAAAGCCGGTCAGACCCACGAGGCCGACAGCCTGCTGAGAGAAGTTCAGGAATTCCTGCAGATCAAGGCTCTGTCCGCTGTTCGGGTGCTGAACCGTTACGATGTGGAAAATATCACCGAGGAGCTGTTCCGCTACGGCGTGAACACCGTCTTCTCCGAGCCCCAGGTGGACAATGTCAGCTTTGACACCCCTGCAGGCCAGATCGTTTTTGCGGTCGAGCCCCTGCCCGGTCAGTATGACCAGCGAGCAGACTCCGCTGCCCAGTGCATCCAGATCCTGGGTCAGTGCGACCGCCCCAACGTCCGCTCCGCCAAGGTTTACGTGCTGGAGGGCGCGCTGAGCGATGCCGACATCGCCGCCATCAAGAAGCATGTCATCAACCCCGTGGAATGCCGGGAGGCATCTCTTGAGCTGCCGGAGACCCTGGCTGTGGAATATAACCTTCCCCAATCCGTCGCCACCGTGGAGGGCTTCATCTCCATGGACGAGGCAAATCTGACCGCCCTTCTGGATCAGCTGGGTCTTGCCATGGATCTGGACGATCTTAAGTTCCTGCAGAACTATTTTGCCGGCGAAGAGCATCGCGACCCCACCATCACCGAGATCCGCGTGGTGGACACCTACTGGTCCGACCACTGCCGCCATACCACCTTCTCCACCATTCTGGACGATGTGAAGATCGACGATCC
>JAZNJN010000050.1:0-10985 GCA_045578025.1 Faecousia sp.
TAAGGCCCCCTTGTGTAAAGGGGGCTGTCACGCGGACAGCGTGACTGGGGGATTGACAATCCCTCCGTCTCCGCCTTGCGGCGGAGCCACCTCCCTTTGCACAAGGGAGGCTCGCGCTGCGCGCTCCGTTGCTCACATAAACAATCATTTATCAAATCATGGAAGACTATTGACGGAATGAGGATCGGAATATGGTCGCTGCATTTGAACATTACTTTACATCCCTAAGGAATAAACGCATCGCAGTGCTGGGCTTGGGTGTCAGCAACCGTCCGCTGGTGCGGCTGCTTCTGGAATTTGGCTGTCAGGTTACCGGTTGCGACCGGACGGAGCGGGAAATGCTGGACTTAGAAGTGCTGGAGCTGGAAAAAGCCGGCTGCACACTGAAGGTAGGCGACGGATATCTGGATGGCGTGGAGGCGGACGTGGTATTCCGCACCCCCGGTATGCACCCCGGAAATCCAGCGCTGGAAGCGCTGCGCGTTAAGGGTGCGCAAGTTACCAGTGAAATGGAAGTCTTTTTTGAGGTATGCCCCTGCCAGATCATTGCCGTCACCGGCTCTGACGGCAAAACTACCACTACCACACTGATCTCCGAGATGCTGAAAGCCGAAGGCAAGACTGTCTGGCTGGGCGGCAATATCGGCACACCCTTGCTGCCTTTGGTACGACAAATGGAAAAAGATGACTTCGCTGTTGTGGAGCTCAGCTCCTTCCAGCTGATGGACATGACCCGCAGTCCCAAGGTGGCAGTGGTGACCAATCTGGCACCCAACCACCTGGATGTCCATAAGGATATGACAGAATATGTGGAGGCAAAGAAGAACATTTTCCGCTTCCAGAATAAAAACAGCCGGCTGATTCTCAATGCAGACAACGAGATCACCAATTCCTTTACAAGCAACGGCGCGACCTGCCGGTTCTCCCGACTGGGCAACGCAGAGATTTGCCTGAATGGCGACATGATCACGAGAAACGGGGAAAATGTCCTGAATATCCACGATATTCTCATCCCCGGTGTGCATAATATTGAAAACTATATGGCGGCCATCGCTGCGGTGGAGGGATTGGTCAGCGACGATACCATCCGCCGTGTGGCCACTACCTTCGGCGGCGTGGAGCACCGTATCGAACTGGTACGGATCAAGAACGGCGTTCGTTATTATAACGATTCCATCGCCTCCAGCCCCAGCCGTACCATTGCCGGACTGAGGAGCTTTTCTCAGAAGGTGATCCTCATCGCCGGTGGCTACGATAAGCACATTCCCTATGATGTTTTGGGTCCGGAAATCTGCGCTCATGTTAAAAAACTGTTCGTCAACGGCGCCACGGCCGGACTGATCCGTACGGCTGTGGAGGACAGTGAGAACTATGGGCCCGGCTGCCCAGAGATCGTGGACTGCAGCGATTTTACCGCTGCGGTGCAGGCAGCTGCGGATGCTGCAGAGCCGGGAGATGTGGTGCTGATGAGCCCTGCCAGCGCTGCCTTTGACCAGTTTAAAAACTTCATGGTCCGGGGAGATTATTATAAAAAACTCGTTATGGAGCTGTAAATAATGGATATTTCCAAAATCACAAACGCCGCCAGAAAGGTGCTTCCCTTAAAATATTGCTCTGCTGTGATCGTTGCAGCGGGAACGGCATCCAGAATGGGCGGCATCGATAAGGTGATGGCCCCTCTGGGGGGAGAACCGATGATTGTCCGTACTGTACGGACATTCCAGAAGTGCGATGCCGTTCGGGAGATCGTCATCGTCACAAGACCGGATTTGATCGTCCCTATTATGGAGCTATGCCACGGATATGACAAAGTGCGTGCTGTAATCGCCGGTGGCGACAGCCGTCCGGAATCCGTAGCCAGAGGTTTGTCTGCGCTGTCGGGCAAGACAAAATTGGTGGCAGTGCAGGACGGCGCAAGACCGCTGATCACCGCTCAGGTGATCGACAGGACAGTCCGTGCGGCTAACAGCTACGGCGCGGCTGCGCCTGCTATCCCGGTGAAGGATACTATCAAGGTGGTACGGGGCGGTATTGTGGCATCCACACCGGACAGAAGCACCTTACAGGCAGTACAGACTCCTCAGGTGTTTGATCTGGACCTTTTAAAGGGCGCTCTTTCCAAAGCGGAAAAGGACGGCGCAGCCATTACCGACGACTGCTCCGCAGTGGAGCGGCTGGGCATGTCCGTAAGAATGGTGGAGGGCGATGAGCGCAACATTAAGGTCACCACTCCCCTTGACCTGAAAATCGCAGAGCTTTTATTGGAGGAAATGTAATGAGGATTGGTCACGGATATGATGTACACCGTCTTGTGGAGGGTAGAGATCTGATCCTCGCCGGTGTAAAAATTCCCCACCATCACGGACTTTTGGGACACAGTGATGCGGATGTGCTGCTTCACGCAGTTTCTGATGCGCTGTTGGGCGCTGCAGGCCTTGGAGATATCGGCAAGCATTTTCCGGATACCGACCCCCAGTATAAAGGGGCGGATTCGCTGAGACTACTGCAAATCGTGGGTCAGAAGGTTACGGATGCGGGTTATCGGGTCAGCAATATCGATGTGACCATGATCGCCCAAAAGCCCAAGCTGCGTCCTCATATCGAAATCATGGAGCAAAACATTGCCGGGGCATTGAATATAGCAGTAGACCGCGTCAATGTGAAGGCCACCACAGAGGAGAAGCTTGGCTTTACAGGCACGGAGGAGGGCATGGCCTGCCACGCGGTCTGCCTGTTGGAAGAATAAGCAAAGGACGCACCGGAGGGCGGCGCACCACAGTGATAAAATGGTTTTGAACGGTCCCTTTTCCGCTTAACTGCACAAAAAATTCCCGAAATGCGTCAGCATTCCGGGAATTTTATTATTTGTTAATCAAAAAAGTTACCACTTCAAAACTGCACAGCACCTAAAAAGGATGGGAGTTTTCTCGGGATAAGGAAAAAACGCAGGAATCCTTCGTGGATTGCGAGGATTTTTGACGCAATATCGGGGGAATTCACGCCTTTTTAGGCAATTTACCACTGTGGCGCACCGCCCAAGGGTGCGTCCTTTTTCTGCCTGACGGAAACCGAACGCCTTCGACACATTCGGCATAGACTGTGCCGGGAGGGATTCTATATGAAAAATATCTGGCTGATTACCTTCCGCTCCGTAACCTTTGCCCAAAAAGGGGAACGGCAGCTGAAGATGGCTGGGATCACATGTACTATGCAGAGAACACCGAAGGAACTGTCCGAACGGGGTTGCGGTTACTGCCTGAGGATTCCCGGACGGGATGCCATGGCAGCGGTGGAGATACTAAGAGAAAAACAGGTGTCCTTCGGCAAGGTCTATGCCTTAACGGAGGACGGCATTCCGGAGGAACGGATGCTATGATCTATCTGGACAACGGTGCCACATCTTTTCACAAGCCTGCCGCAGTGCGGCAGGCTGTATGTCAGGCGATGCTCCGGTGCGCCAACCCCGGCAGAGGGGCATATTCTGCGGCAATGGCGGCTGCGGATACCGTCTACCGCTGTCGGGAGACCGGTGCGGGGTTCTTTGACTGCCAGCCGGAGCAGGTGATATTTACCATGAACTGCACCCATGGACTAAATGTTGCCATTGGCACACTGGTTAGACCGGGGGCGCGGGTGGTGGTTTCCGGCTTTGAGCACAACGCGGTGACCCGCCCGCTGCATATGCTGGGCGCCAATGTGACTGTTGCGGGAAGAAAGCTTTTTGACTGGGAGAATACGTTGACGGAATTTGAAGACGCGCTGAAAAAAGGAGCAGATGCCGCGATCTTTACCCATGTTTCCAATGTGTTCGGCTATGTTCTGCCGGTGAAGGAGTTGGCGGCGCTGTGCATAAAATACCAAGTGCCGTTTATTATCGATGCGGCCCAGTCGGCAGGCGTGCTGCCGGTGAGTCTGAAAGCACTGGGAGCGGATTTTATCGCCATGCCCGGGCATAAAGGGTTACTTGGCCCACAGGGGACCGGGATCTTGCTGTGTAATCGTCAACCACAGCCACTAATGGCGGGTGGTACAGGAGGGGATTCCATCAATCAAAGCATGCCGGAGTATCTTCCGGAGCGCTTGGAGGCAGGCACGGTGAATGTGCCGGGAATCGCCGGGCTGGATGCGGGGATGCGGTATATAAAACAGGTTGGGATGAAGAATATTATGCAAAGGGAGCATGCTTGTATGAAAAAATGTGCACAGGAGTTGGAGAAACGGGGTTACCGCGTTTTCGCCGGAGCACATCAGGCGTCCACCGCTTCCTTTGTGCCGGAAATGGACTGCGAGGACATGGCGCAGATGTTGGCAAAAGCGGGAATTGCAGTGCGTGCGGGACTGCACTGCGCGCCCCTTGCCCATGAAAGTGCCGGTACTTTGGAAAGCGGCACGGTGCGGATCAGCTTCGGGCACGATGCGTCTTACCGGCAGGTAGCGGCACTCAGTCAAGTGCTTGATAAAAGTGCCTGTTGATGCGGAATTTTTTTCACTTTTCTATTGCTATCGGAGCTGGAATCCGCTATAATAATATAGATAATAGGATTGGTATGCAATCTTCACGATAAATGCGTTTTATGATAGAAAAAGGTGGGGCGGAGCTATGAACAGTATTCAGGAAATTTTCCAGCAATTTACCAAAATGCAGTGGTCGGACTATCTGGATATCATCATTGTGGCGTATTTGCTGTACCGGCTCCTGCCGCTGATCCGCACCACAGGCACTGCCCGGGTCGCAAAGGCTGTGGTGGTCATCGTGGTCATTGCCGCACTGACAGAGGCGTTGAATCTGTATACCCTGAGCTTTATTCTGAATCAGTTCCTACAGATCGGCTTGATTGCCATCGTGGTGCTGTTTCAGCCGGAGCTGCGGCGGATGCTGGACCATCTGGGCAATATGAAATTCCGTAAATTCTTTGGCGCGGAAAAAGACGGTCCAGAGATGGCGCCCATCGTCACCCAGACGGTCAAGGCCTGCGAGGCCATGAGCCGTGAGCGGGTTGGCGCATTGATTGTTTTTGCCAGAGATAACCGGCTGGATGAGTATTTTAAGACCGGCACCATGATCGATGCAGAGGTATCCGAGCAGCTGCTTCGCAATCTGTTCTTCCCCAAGGCAGCGCTCCACGACGGCGCAGTGATCGTCCGGGACGGCCGTGTGGCAGCAGCAAGCTGTGTGCTTCCCCTGTCTGCCAGCGAGCGGCTGGGCGCGGACCTGGGTACCCGCCACCGTGCCGGTATGGGTATCAGTGAGGTTTCCGATGCTGTGGTGGTGATCGTGTCCGAGGAAACCGGTACGATCTCTGTGGCTGTGGGCGGTATGCTCAAGCGCCATCTGGCACCCCAGACTCTGGAGCGGCTGCTGAGCAACGAACTGTGTGAAGAAGAAAAACCTCAGGAGGAAAATCTTGTGGTGCGTCTGCGCCAGAAGCTCCGGGGCAAGAATAAGGAGGGCAGCAAATGAAAAAGAAAGCACTTTACCTGCTGCTGTCCGTGGCCATTGCCGTGGGTATGTGGGTGTATGTGGTCACCACCGTCAGCCCCGAGTGGGAGGAGACTTATTACGACATTCCCGTTACACTGAAAAACGAAACAGTGCTTCACGATAACGGACTGATGCTGCTGGATGAAAAGCAGCCCACTGTAACACTGCGGCTGAAAGGCAACCGTAGCGATCTAGTGAATCTGAATAAAGCGAATATTACCCTCATTGCCGATTTGGCAAAGATTTATACTTCCGGACAGCAAAACCTCGCTTATGACATTTCCTATCCGGGAAATGTTCCCAACAATGCCATTGAGGTTATGAGTCAATCTCCTAAGGAGATCACCTTGACTGTGGCGGAGAGACGGACGAAGGAAATCGAGGTCGTACCGGTCTACACAGGCACGGTACCGGAAGGTTTCCGGACGGATAAGGAAGATCTGGTGCTGGATCATGAAACCGTCACCGTCACCGGTCCTGCTGCCGTGATTGATCAAATTACAGAGGCCAGAATTACGTTGGATCTGGAGGGCCAGACGGAAACCATCAGCCAGAGCTACCGCTATACCCTCTGCGATGCGGAGGGCAACGCAGTGGATTCTGCCCAGGTGACCACGGATGTGGAGGAGATCAGCCTCACACTGAAGATCCAACGCTATAAGGAGATCCAGCTGGTACTGAATGTGATCCCCGGCGGCGGTGCAACCGAGCAGAATTCTTTGATCCTTCCGGACATGGAATCCATCCAGGTTTCCGGCAGTGAACAGCTTCTGGCAAGTGTTGGCGATACGCTGGAGTTTGAGATCCGGCTGGCAGAGATCCTGGAGGATACTACTGTCCAGTTCGATATTAAGCTGCCGGAGGGCGTTGAGAACCTTACAGGAAAAGATAAGCTGACTGTTCGGGTGTCTTTCCCGAATCTGGAAACAAGGGAATTCCAGGTATCCAACATCAGCGCCCGGAATGTACCTGCCGGCATGAAAGTGGATATTCTGACCAAAGAACTGACGGTCAAGATCCGCGGTATTGCAGAGCAAGTGCAGAATGTGACCGCAGAAGATCTGAGCGTGATTGTGGATATGGCCACTGCCGAGTTGGGTACAGATACCTATAAGGCACTGGTATATGTGGACTCCCGGGTCTTTACCGACGTGGGCGCTGTGGACACCTATAAGGTGGATGTAAAGGTCACAGCGGCTGACGAGGCTGCTTAATGGAAAAGCTGGTTCGGGTACGGAAAACCTATGATGACGGCACGGCGCTGGTAAGTGCCCTGCGGGAAAGTGCCTGCTCCGGCGACTGCCACAAATGCGCCGGCTGCGGTGCGGTGCAGCAGACTTTGCTGTTTCGTGCAGAGAATCCTATCGGCGCTCGCCCTGGCGAACTGGTTACCGTGACCGCAGATTCCGGCCCGGTGCTGGCAGGTGCGGCGGTACTGTATCTGATGCCGCTGGTACTGTTCTTTGTGGGTTACTTTGCCGGAGCTGCGTTTTGGAACTTAGGTGCAGCGATCGGCTGTCTGGCATTTGCGCTGGGCATCGCCGGTGTGGTTCTTTACGACCGGCTGGTGGCAAGAAAGAAAAATACGGTATATACGATTACGGGATATCCTTCCGCAAATGTGTTGGAATCCCAGATAAAAGGGGATAATGACCTTGATTAAAAGCATGACCGGCTACGGCCGCGCAGTAGAAACCGTAAACGGCAGAGAGTTCACAGTGGAAATTCGCTCTGTCAATAACCGCTATCTGGACTGCAATGTGAAGCTGCCCCGCCTGGTATCCTTCGCGGAGGACACTGTCAAGCAGGCGGTGAAGCAGGCAGTTTCCCGGGGCAAGGTGGATGTGTTCATTACCATCAAGTCCGAAGCGGCAGAGGATACCACAGTCAGCCTGAATAAGGCGGTGCTGGAAGGCTATCTTGCTGCCATGCGCCAGATGGTCACAGAGTTTTCCGTGCAGGATGATATCAGTGTATCAACCGTTTCCCGGCTTCCCGAGGTATTCACCGTGGAAAAGCCTGAAGTGGACGAGGAGCAGCTGTGCGCCGACCTGATGAGTGTGGTGAAAAAGGCGCTGGAAGGCTACAATACCATGCGCTGTACCGAGGGCGGTGCGCTGGATGCGGATCTTCGAAGCCGGGGCAATACCATCCGGGAACTGGTGGCACAGGTGGAGCAGGGAAATGCCCAGACTGTATCTGATTACCGCATCCGTTTGGAGAACAAGCTGAAAGAAGTTCTGGCAGCCACCAATATCGACGAAAGTCGCATCCTGACCGAGGCCGCCATCTTTGCAGATAAGGTTGCCGTGGACGAGGAAACCGTCCGCCTGCGCAGTCACCTGGAGCAGATGGATACCATGCTCACCGGCGGCGGTGCCGTGGGACGGAAACTGGATTTTCTGCTGCAGGAAATGAACCGGGAGGCCAACACCATCGGCTCCAAATGCACCGATGTGCGGCTGGCACGGATCGTTGTGGATATCAAGGCGGAACTGGAAAAGATCCGGGAGCAGACCCAGAATATCGAATAAGGTGATACTATGAAATTGATCAATATCGGTTTTGGCAGCATGATCGCAGCGGGCAGAGTGCTGGCAGTAGTCGCACCGGACAGCGCCCCTATCAAGCGGGTGGTGCAGGAGGCAAAGGAGCGGGGCATGCTCATCGATGCTTCTTACGGCCATAAGACCCAGGCGGTGATTCTGATGGATACAGACCATGTGATTCTGTCGGCGCTGACACCGGATACCATCTCCCAGCGCTGGCTGGGCAAGCAAACGGAGGAAGAAAATTGAGCAAGGGAAAATTGTTTGTGTTCTCCGGAGCTTCCGGTGTGGGCAAAAGTACGGTGTTGGCCAAGGTCATGGCGGAAAGAAAAGATCTTAAGTTTTCCGTATCCGCCACCACCAGAGCGCCGAGACCCGGCGAAGTGGATGGCGAAAGCTATTACTTTGTCACCAAAGAGCAGTTCGAGGAAATGATCGCCCGGGGCGAATTTCTGGAATACGATGCCCATATGGCAAATTACTACGGCACACCGGAAACCCAGCTGAATGAAAAGCTGAAAACCGGCAGTGTGATTCTGGATATCGAGCCTGTCGGCGCATTCAATGTCCGTGCAAAGCGGGCGGATGCGGTGCTGATTTTCGTAGCACCTCCCTCTCTGGAGGAACTGGAGCGCCGGCTGCGCAGCAGGGGCGATACCTCCGAGGAGCAGATGCAGCTTCGTCTGGAGCGAGCCAGATGGGAAATGGAACAGAGCAAGAAATACGATCATATCGTGGTCAACGACCAGGTGCAGACCTGTGCCGATAAAATTTTACATATCATCGCAGAGCACTGCGGTGAGGAATGATGGAGGAAACCAATATGCTTTACCCCCCTGTTGCAGATTTGCTGAGAGACGTGCAGAGCCGTTACCTGCTGGTGAATGTGGTAGCCCAACGGGCACGCCAGATCGCCGCGGAGGCAGAGGAATTTGGCGAAGAACTGACGGACAAGCCCGTTACCCTGGCGATCCGGGAAGTGGCTGACGGCAAGCTGAGTGCCGGACTGAAGGAAGAATACATGAACTAAGGATGTACGGAAAAGGAGGGCTTTTATGATCGCGAAAATTGCTGTTGCGGCAGCGCCTTTTGCCATCGATAAGCCCTATTCCTACCGTATTCCCGGGGATATGTCCCTTGTGCCCGGCATGCGGGTCATGGTGCCTTTTGGCAAGGGAAACCGCCGCTCGGAGGGCGTGGTACTGTCGGTGGAGGAAGGGCAGGAAAGCGGCTTAAAGGCTGTCGATCGCTGTCTGGATGAAGAAAGTCTGCTGACGGAGAGTATGCTCCGTTTGGCGGCATTCCTGCAAAGGCGCTGCTTTTGCAGCTTTTATGACTGTGTGCGGGTCATGCTTCCGGCAGGTGTCTGGTTCCATACAAAAAACACTTACTGCCTGACAGAAAACTTGTCCTGGCAGGAATCCGGCTGCCGCCAGAGCGACGCTCTGGCTCTTTTGCAATTTTTGCAGGATGCCGGCGGCAGGGCGGAGGAAACTGCTTTACGACAGGTCGTACCGGAGGAAACGGCTTTCCATGCCGCTGTTTCTTACTTGATCCGCAAGAAGTGGCTCAAAGATGAAACAGACTTTTCCCGTAAGCTGAGCGACAAAACCGAAAAAATTGCAACATTGGCATCTTCTGCGGAGGAGGCCATGGAATACGCCGTCAGCCGCCCCCGTTCTGCTGCCATGCAGCGCGCGGTGCTGGAAGTGATGTGCGCCGTTGGAAGTGTCTCTGTGAAGGAACTATGCTACTATACCGGCGCAAGCACCGCAACGGTGAAGCGCTTGGAAAAGCTGGGCTATTTGACCCTTACAGAGCGGGAAGTCCTGCGGGTAAAAGAGATCCGCCCTGCGGAGCTGGAAGGACCGCTTACACTGAATGAGGAACAGCGGGCAGCCTTTGCGGGACTGGCAGAGCAGCTACATGGAGAAACGCCGGGCGCTGCGCTGCTTTACGGCGTGACAGGCTCGGGCAAAACCTCTGTCTACCTCAAATTGATCCAAAAATGTCTGGACGACGAAAAGAGCGCGCTGCTCCTCGTCCCGGAAATCGCACTGACACCCCAACTTTTGAGCCTGCTTGCTGCCCATTTTGGCGATTTGGTGGCAGTGCAGCACAGCAGTCTGTCCGCTTCCGAGCGCTATGACCAATGGAAACGGATTCGTGCAGGCGATGCGAAAGTGGTAGTTGGCACCAGAAGCGCTGTGTTTGCACCCTGTTCACATTTGGGTGTTATCATCATCGATGAAGAGCAGGAGCATTCCTATCGATCGGAAAATTCTCCCCGGTATGACGCTAAGGAAGTGGCACTGTGGCGAGGAATGAAAGAGAAGGCGTTGGTGCTGTTTGGCTCCGCTACGCCTTCCATAGAGACTATGTACCGGGCAAAAAACGGCGATTATCGTCTATATGAGCTAAAGAACCGGTACAACGGAAAACCCCTGCCCCAGGTCCAGATCGTAGATATGCGGGAGGAGCTGAAGGCGGGAAACGACCTGTCCTTAAGCGATTATCTGGTGGATTCCATTGCCAAGACCAGAGCGGCAGGAAAACAGACCATTCTGTTCCTGAACCGCCGGGGCAACAGCCGCAGCTTGGTTTGCGTTGACTGTCGGGAAGCGCCCGAGTGCCCCCGGTGCAGCGCAAGACTTACCTATCACAGCGCCAATGAGCGGCTGATGTGCCATTATTGCGGCTACTCCCAGACCGTTCCCCAAAGGTGTCCCACCTGTGGCGGACCGATGAAGCGGATGGGAACGGGAACGCAAAAGGCTCAGCAGGAGCTGCAGGAGCTGTTTGCGGATATGCCTATCGACCGAATGGATACCGATACAGTCAATGCCGTCAACACCCACGAAAAGATCCTGGATCACTTCAAGAATGAGAAAGTGCCGGTGCTCATCGGTACCCAGATGGTGGCAAAGGGACTGAATCTGCCGGATGTTACCTTG
>JAZNJN010000051.1:0-18933 GCA_045578025.1 Faecousia sp.
GACAAGCCCACCCCCGTCAATCTGGACGGCGAGACGCGTACAGCGAAAGAGGTGCAGATGTCCGTGGCGAAGGAAAAGATCCGGTTTTTCTATCCCAAGGGACTATCTTTCCGGATGAAAGAGCCGGTGGCGGCAAAATAATACATAGTTGGAAGGAGAAGTGGCGATGAATCATAAAAAGCTGACCTTAATGGCACTGCTCACCGCCATTGCTCTGACCATTTTTATGGTGGAGGCCCAGATCCCCGCCATCGTTCCCATCCCGGGTGTGAAACTGGGTCTTGCCAATATCGTCACGGTGTTCGCGGTGTTCGCCATGGGCTCGAAAGAGGGACTGGCGATCCTGCTGTGCCGGGTGTTTCTGGGGGCGATTTTCAGCGGAAATTTCTCCACTGTATTCTATTCCGGCGCCGGCGGCATCTGTGCGATTTTAACCACCATCGGACTTAAATATGTCATCACCCCCAAACAGCTTTGGGTGGCGGGCGCATTGGGCGCCATCGCCCACAGCATCGGGCAGATGATCGTGGCGGTTGCCCTCACGGGAACGCCTTCCTTACTCATTTACCTGCCGGTGATGGTGGCCATTAGTATTCTAACCGGACTGTTTACGGGGCTTTGCACCCAGATCCTTTTGAATCGAGGAGATAAGCTGTGGAAAATTATTTTCAGATGAATATGGATAAACGGCGCATCGATGCCATTTCCAATCTGGGTCTTGCTCATATCGGCGACGGTGTCTATGAGCTGATGTGCCGCAGCTATCTGTGCGCCAAGGGCGATCAGACGGTAAGAAATCTCCACCGGGATTCCGTGGCGCTGGTGAAAGCGCCCACCCAGGCGAAATTCGCCGATAAGCTGAAACCCCATCTGACGGAGGAGGAGTACGCCTACTTCCGCCGGGGCAAGAATGCCCATTCCCACGCCGCACCCAAGTCGGCGACACCTCAGGAGTATGCCAAGGCCACGGGTCTGGAGACCCTGTTCGGCGCGTTGTATCTGGCGGGAAAAACGGAAAGATTAAACGAATTGTTCCACATTCTGATGGAGGAGTAAAGGGTCGTTTAGCTTTGCAATGGAGCGCGGAGCGCGAGCCTCCCTTGTGTAAAGGGAGGTGTCAGCCTGTTCGGCTGACAGTTTTGTGAATGTGCGCTTGCCACTGGCGAGCGATGGATTTGAATCCGCTGCGCGGAGCACCACCTCCTTTGCACAAGGGGGCCTTAGAAAGCTAAACGATCATTTATCGACGAAAACGGAGGTTTTATGGCATTTGACGCATTTTATCTGTCCTGCGTTTTAAATGAAATTCGGGCGCTCCCCGAGCCGAGGGTGGAGAAGATCCACCAGCCTGCCCGGGATACGGTGATTTTGCACCTAAAGCACCGGGAGGGCAGGGAAAAGCTGCTTTTTGCCGCCAATCCCGCTGCGCCCCGGCTGCATCTGACCGCCGCCAGTCCGGAAAATCCCGCTGAGCCGCCCATGTTCTGCATGCTGCTGCGCAAGCACCTGTCCGGCGCCCGGCTGGTAGGTGTCGAGCAGCTTCCTATGGAGCGCTGCGCCATCTTCACCTTTGACTGCATCGATGAGATGGGCGACCGGGTGCAAAAAAAGCTGGTGTGCGAGCTGATGGGCAGGACCTGCAATCTGTATCTGCTTTCCCCCGAGGGGCGGATCATCGACTGCCTGCGGCGCATCGGTTTGGATGAATCGGCAAAGCGTTCTGCACTCCCGGGACTTTTGTACCAGCTTCCCGAGCCGGTGGAAAAACAGGACCCCCTCTGCTTAGAAAGTTATGTAAACTTATTGTCCCAGCCCGGTGGGGATATTCTCTCCGACCGGCTGATGGATACCTTGGGCGGTCTTTCGCCGCTGATCTGCCGGGAGGCGGCGCTGTTCGCTGCCGGTGATACGGATGCCCGGCTGGAGGGGCGGGACCTCACCGCTATTGGCGAAAAGCTGAAGCTGTTCTTTACGGAAAACCTCGGCCATCCGAAACCCTGCTACACCGCAGGTTTGGACGGCGTTCCCAAGCAGTTTGCCTTCTGCCCTATCCGGCAGTACGGGGAATGGAATGAGGCGGAATCCTTCAGCGGTCTTCTGGATATGTACTACACCGTCCGGGACCGGAAGGATGCCATCCGCCAGAAGGGCCAGAACATCCGCAAAACGGTGCAGAATCTGTGCACCCGGCTGACAAAAAAGCTGGCGATCCAGGAAAAGGAACTTGCTGCCACCTATGACCGGGAACGGCTGCGGCAGCTGGGCGATATCGTCACCGCAAACCTCCACCGGATCGTTAAGGGTCAGAGTGTTTTGCAGGCGGAGGATTTTTACGATGAGGAAATGAAGGTCATCGACATCCCTATTTCCCCCATTTTGTCCCCTCAGCAGAATGCCGCCAAGTTTTATAAAGACTACACCCGGATGAAAAATGCCGAAAAAGAGCTGAAAAAGCAGATGGAGATCGGCGCGTCCGAATTGACATATCTCAAAAGTGTACTGGAGGAGCTGAACCGGGCGGGATCTGAGCAGGAGCTGGAGGAGATTCGCAGTGAACTCAGCGCCGGCGGCTATGTGAAAGCCGAGTCCGGCAAGCGCAAGGTCAAGCAGGCGAAGCTTGCCCCCATGCGGTTTGAGTCCACCGACGGCTTTCCTATCTATGTGGGCAGGAATAACCGGCAGAACGACGAGCTGACCTTCAAAATGGCGCGAAAGGACGATATCTGGCTCCATGCCTCGAAAGTTCACGGTAGCCATGTGATCATTGCCTGCGCGGGGAAGAGCGTGCCCGATGACACCGTCACACAAGCTGCCCAGCTGGCGGCATACTATGCCGAAACCGGGGGCGGACAGAATATTGCCGTGGATGTGACTCCGGTAAAGCAGGTAAAGAAGACCCCCAGCGGCAAGCCGGGCATGGTCATTTACCATTCGTATCGCACCGTCATCGCCAACCCCTACCCGGATATCGTGGTAGACGAACTGAATGCAGAGAAAAAATAAAAGGCTCCCTTGTGTAAAGGTTTAGTGACCGTAGCAGCAAAGCTGCTTACGGTCACTTAATACAGAGGAGAGCTGGCAGCCGTAGGCTGACTGAGGGATTGTTAAAAATTGGTGGACAAGCTGCGTTTCCTTATTTAACAACCCCTCCGCCAAAAATCAAAGATTTTTGACACCTCCCCTTACACAGGGGAGGCTTTTTATCTGCAACAATGTTGGGGTTTATGACAGCGGTTTTTTATTTCTTAAAGAAGCGCTCGAAGGGGAGCTTTTGCTGCCGCTCATCCAGAGCAGCCACCGCATCCCGCAGCAGCTGATTCCATTCCGGGGCGGTCAGGTGTCCGTCCATACCGGTGGTCAGGTAAGTACAGCCCGGCAGGGGCAGCTTGCGGCATTGACGGGCAAAGGCCTTGTCCACGCCAAGCGCCATGGCGTAGGGCGCTACATTATAATAGTATTCCGGATTATATCGGCAGATCCGTTGCAGCTCCTCGGCAGAAACGGTCTTTAAGTACCGGCGCAGTCCGAGAATTTCCGACATGGCCTGCTTGCCCATGTCATTTCTCCGGCCACCATAGGCGGCGGCCAGGCCGCCCAGCCACTGGCTGCCCACCACAAACAGACCCACTAAGAATTCATTGGCAAGCAAACTCAGCAGCAACCACGCCGCGCTGATACCTGCGGAAAGGTACAGCGGCAGCTTTTGCCGCAGATGGATAGCAGCCACACCGCCGTGGATATACCACGCCATAGCAGCGCCTGCGATGGAGAGGAAGATGGACAAAATCACCTGCCATGCGGTATCGCTGGCAAAGGAAAGAGCAAGGGAGATGCCGCCCATCAGACCGATACCGGCGCAGAACAGCCGGAAGATATTGGGATTTCCGGAGTGGCGCAGGTAGTAGCTGCTTCGGCCGGTCATGACCCCGGCAGCTTTCTGGGCGAGCCGGGCGAAGTGGAGGCCTGTGCCGTCCACGGTCTTGCGCTTGCCGAAGAGGGCATGGAAATAGCGGTTTTCAAAATCGCTGCGCTCGTTGCCCATGTTCATGCGCTTGTGGAGCATGACTCTGCCGTTGTCGTCCAGATGGATCACCAGATATCCCATTTGCGCCCAGGAGATGACCATCATGGTAAAATCCACACCTTGTCCTGCAAGGCAGCAGCCCAGCTCACCGGCGGTGAGGCCCTCCGGCTCTTGGGTGCGGCGGCTGCGGCGGGGGGGCAGGGCGCGCATGGTCAGCAGCCAGTAAATGAGGGCTGCGGCGGCGCACAGATACATGGCGATATCGTCAGTGGACAAACTCCACTTTTTAGAAATCGGCTGAGGGAAGACTTCCTCGGTGACCAGCAAGGTCATGGTCAGAGATTCGTGGTCTTTCAGACTTTCCAAGAAGCTGCAGGTGATGGTAGAGCCCTCCACACGGTAATCCATCAGGGTATCCACCGCCTCTTGTCGGTAGGTGCTGACAAATTCCGGCCGCTTTTCCGGCGGGGCGGGGAGGGTAATTGTGAAGCTCATCTTCTCGATGGGATAGGCAAAGCCGCTGAGCAGGTCGATGTTCAGATACAGCAGCTCGTCCTTTTCGCCCATGGAAATGGAGTCCGGCAGGTCATAATGGATCACAAAGGTGTAGCTTCCGGGGATATGGACACTGCCGCTTAAGTCCACATTCCGCACTCCTGCGGAAAGGGAGGTCCTGGCGATGCCACCGTTTAAGGTAATATTTTTGGCAGCGGCGGGCAGGGGGAAGTAAAGGTCTGCCGGCACTTCCTCCAGCTTCAGCTGCACCGTCAAGGTAACCTGGCAGGTGCCGTTGGAGTCCACTATGGTAGTGCTCTGAACATCGGTAGCGGAGCTGGCGGCGGATACCGCCGTGGTAAGCAGCAGGCAGCAAAGGATGAAGGCAGTAATGCGGCGCATGGCGATATCCCCCTTTCGTAAATAAAGTGCATTCATTTTACCATGGTGGAGTCAAAATTGCAAGGGGAGGGTATACATTAATATATAGCAAATGATCGTTTACGCGAGTAACGGAGCGTGAAGCGCGAGCCTCCCCTGTGTAAGGGGAGGTGCCCCGTTAGGGGCGGAGGGGCTGTTGCAAAGCGCAGCGTAACAAATCTCAATGATTGCCGGTGGCAATCATACCACGATTAGTGACAATCCCCCAGTCAGCTTCGCTGACAGCCCCCTTTACACAAGGGGGCCTTTGATAAGCTAAACGATCATTTATTTTTCCATCTTTCTCCAAAATATTTACCGCAAAAGTGGACACACTAAGGCAGAACCCAAATCAAAGGAGGTCAAGACTATGAACACCAACGCCAACAAGTGCATCGAGTGCACCGTTCAGTCCTGCGCTTACCACTGCGACACCGAGAACTACTGCTCTCTGGATCGGATCATGGTAGGCACCCACGAGGAAAACCCCGCAATGGACCAGTGCACCGACTGCAAGTCCTTCCGCAAGAGATAATTTCCCCCTGCGGCGGCATTTGCCGCCGCATTTGTTTTTCCTTTCCCTTGACGAACCCCGCAAAAATCAGTATGATAGGAAAGAATCAGTGGGAAATGATGAAAAATTTTTCAGTATTTGTTAAAAAATCGTTTGATTGCTGTCCATACTTTTTTCACATCCCGCCATTATGATAGGCTTATCAAACTCCAAAGGGAGGAATTACCATGGAAAATTATGAAGTTGAATTCACCAATCAAGATGCAGACGAAGTGATCGAGATCCCCCAGGAAGCCCCGGAAGTATCTCCGAAGAAAATATCCCCGTTTGCCGACTCTCCTTATGTGATGAATCACCCGGAGCCGGTAATCAACGCCCCGCAGGAAGCTCCCAAGCCAAAGCGGAAACCCCGTAAAGCACTGAAGGCAATTCTTTCCTGCGTATTGGTTGTCGCCCTCGTTGCCACCGGCTGTTTCCTCACCGCCTATAGTGTCAACGGCTACTGGTCAGCACGGTTTGACCGACTTTATGGCCAGATCGAAGATCTGGAAGAGCAGATCAAAGACAATTCCTATACCGGCAACGGAAATTCCATCTCCGGCACTCCGAACACCAGTCCCGATGGCATGACCCCCGGCCAGATCTACGCCAAATGCGTTGACAGTGTGGTGGCGATTACTGCGCAGGTTACCAGCGCCCAGGGCGTGGGCAGCTCCTCCGGCTCCGGCTTTATTATTACCGAAGACGGCTATATTATCTCCAATTACCATGTGGTAGAAGGCGCTACCCAACTGATCGTCACCGTCCATGACGGCACAGAGTATCCCGCCGCCTTGATCGGTTATGACGATACCAACGATCTGGCACTGCTGAAGGTGGATGCCACCGGTTTGCAGGCCGCTTCCCTTGGAAACAGCGACAATTTGATCGTAGGCGACCAGGTAGTGGCCATCGGCAATCCTCTGGGCGAGCTGACCTCCACCTTGACTGTTGGCTATATCAGCGCCAAGGAGCGGGATGTGAGCACCGATAATACCATCATCAATATGCTCCAAACCGATGCCGCCATCAACCCCGGCAACTCCGGCGGCCCTCTGTTCAATATGAAGGGCGAAGTGATCGGTATCACCACCGCAAAATACTCCGGCGCCACCTCCTCCGGTGCCACCATCGAAGGTATCGGCTTCGCTATCCCCATCAATGATGTTGCAGAAAAAATCAACGAACTGAAGCTTAACGGCTATGTTTCCACCCCCTATATGGGTGTATCCGTCACCGATCAGTTGAAAGGCTTCGGCGCTTACGTTGCCAGTGTAGAGCCGGGCAGTGCTGCGGCAGCTGCAGGTATCCGTGCCGGTGATATCATCGTGGAGCTGGGCGGGCACGAAATCAGCGCCATTGCGGATATCACCCGCGCCCTGCGGGACTATAAAGTCGGTGACAGCACCTCTGTTACGGTTTACCGCAGCCGCCAGGTTCTGGAGCTCACCATCACCTTCATGCAAAAGCCCCAAAGCAATCAAATTCCTTCCGGCGGTTAATCGAACACCTCAGCGGGTCTGCCAAAAGCAGACCCGCTTTTGATAATTGTCGAATATCATCGAAATTTAGCATGGGCAAAAAATTGAAAAACTACACTTTATGTGTTATCTTAAATATATGGAAAGAAACACCATTCGAGGTAGCACGCCCATGGATAAACGAAAACTTCTTATAGCGGAATCTGCAGAGGATTTCCGGGACGCCCTTGCCCAAACCCTACAGGGAGCCTACCATATTTCTATAACAAGCGACGGTCAGCAGGCACTGCAGCTTATGCGTTCTTTTATGCCGGATATTCTGGTGCTGGATCTGATGCTGCCGGGGCTGGACGGTATCACATTACTGCAGCAGGCAGTGGAGAGCGGGATCCAGCCTATGGTACTGGCCACCACCCGCTACCCCAGCGAATATACCCTTGCTGCGCTGGAACGGCTTGGTGTGGAGTATGTAATGGTTAAGCCCTGCGATCTTCACGCCGTTACATTGCGTATAAAGGATCTTTCCCAGCAGCTAAAAGTCCCCACATTTTCCCAACCGGAGCCCCGGGCTTTGATTTCCAATACCCTGCTCCGTCTCGGCATCTCCACCAAGCTCCGTGGTTACAGCTACCTGCGGGAGGCCATTATTCTCATGTCCCGGGATCCCAATCAATCCATCACCAAGGAGCTATATCCGGCTGTGGCTGCCCTGTGCGACGGTACCGCGATCCAAATCGAACGTTCCATCCGAAGTGCCATCACCACTGCTTGGGAGAGGAAAGACCCTCATATCTGGCAGCTGTACTTTGCTGCGAATGATACCGGAACCATCTCACGCCCAACCAATGCTGCATTCATTTCCCGGCTTGCAGACATTCTGATTTTAGGTATGGACCAGCCGGGATTGGAATAATTATTGCAGTTTCTTGATACACTAGATCAGTAATCACATATGAATATGGTGTAAAATTTGCTTTTTCTTGTAAATAAGGCTAGCTTTTTCGAATTTTGTCGATTATAATAATCGTTGCGAATTCACCATTCTTCCTCAATTTCGGAGGTTTTCTATGAAACGATTTGATATTAAGGAGTGGCTGCTGGCCTTTTGGGAAAAATGCAAAGACCTTCCCTGGGCGCGTATCGGCCTGATCACTTTGTGCTCTGTGCTGGCACTGATCCTGATTGCGCTGATTTTTGTTACCGCCTATACCGAGCATCTTCTGGGCCAGATCACGGATCTTACCGATCCTCCCACCGAAAGCAACACATCTCCCTCTACCGGCCATACTGCTCCCTCTGTCCCCCCGGATGTGACCATCCATGTAGATCCAACCCTGCCGTCGGAACCCCATGCCGTCATCGCCCATGAGGATATCGTGAATATCATGCTGGTGGGTCAAGACCGCCGCCCCGGCACAACCGGCAGAACTCTCTCCGATGTAATGATCCTGTGTACCCTCAACAAAAAGGATAACACCATTACTTTGACCTCCTTCATGCGGGACACATATGTCAGTATCCCTGATTATGGCTTTGCGAAAATGAACGCAGCCTACCCCTCCGGGGGCATGAAGCGGCTGTCCAAAACTCTGCTGAAGAACTTTGGTGTCCAGGTAGACGCTTTCGTAGAGGTAGACTTCCAAGCATTCAAAAAGGTCGTAGATATTTTGGGCGGCGTGAACATCAATCTGACTGCCGCGGAAGCTAAATATATGAATACTGTCCCGTTGGACGGCGTGGATTATGAGTACTGGAATCTAAAGCCCGGCATGAACCGTCTTACCGGCAATCAGGCACTGTACTATTCCCGAATCCGCAAAATCGACTCGGACTTCAACCGGACACAGCGGCAGCGCAATGTTCTCAACGCCATTATCAAGGGCTGTAAGAACATGAGCCTTTCCCAGCTTCTGTCCCTGATGAATCAAGTCCTTCCTTATATCGGTACCGATATGACAAACGGCGAGATCATCAGTTACGCCACAGAGCTATTCCCCCTGCTGGCAAACGGTACCGTCATCAGCCAGCGCATCCCCATCGATGGCTCCTTCCAGGACTCCGGCTCTAATATTTATATTGATCTGGATCTGAACCGTCAATTCCTCATTGACACATTGCTTCCGGATTAATAGAACAAATCAGGGTGTTGCCACAACGGCAGCACCCTGCTGCTTTTATAAAGCAGGAAAAATTTACCTATATTTGAAGTCAGAAAGTTCCGATTGTATACAATTTTTCGCTCTTTTTCCGGAATATTTTTGCTATTTTTTACAAAAAGGGCATTGACAAAAGCGGTTGCGCAACTTATAATGAAAGACAGAAGTGCGATTTTAGGTGCACTTGGAAAGGATTGAGGACACAATGGTACTTACAAAAAGTGAAATGGAAATTATGGATGTCCTCTGGGAAGACGGGGGCGAACTGTCCCGCAGCGATTTCCTGGATCGTTCAGAAGAAAAAAGCTGGAAGGACAGCTCTGTGCATATTCTGCTGAACGGTCTACTCCGTAAGGGCGCGATCCGGGAAGCCGGCATTGTCAAGCGCAGCAAGACTTACGGCCGTACATTCCTTCCCACCATGACCCGGGAAGAGTATTTTGCTACTACTTCTTTCTCTCACCGTTACAAGCCGGATATGGCAGGCTTGGTAGAAGCATTGCTGAAGCGCCCCGAGGCAGATGAAGCCACCTTAAAGAAGATTCAGGAAATGGTCGCTGCCAAACTTGGTTGATGAAATAAATTCAGGCGATGTCTCTTTCGAGACATCGCCTTTTTTATTGATTTCACTTAGGGTTCCCGGCTTAAATATACCATATCCACCAGCTGGATCCCCTCTTCAAAAATGGGATGGTCGTAATTGTCCGTAAAGAAGTTCTTCACCCGATGATGCTCCGTAAAGCCGCATTTCTTGTAAAACGGCACGGTCAAGGGGCTGTCGCCGGTGCCCACCAGCATTTTCTTGCAGCGATCTTTGTAGTGGTCCATCACAAATTCGATCAGCGCCCGTCCGTAGCCTTTTCCGTGTACCGTCGGCTCTGTGGCTATATTCTTGATCTCAAAGACACCTTCTCCCAGATCCACCACCACACACTCGCCCACAGCCTCCGGGTCGAACAATACAAACACATCGCCGCCTTCCAGATACCGGTCGATCATATCCTCCTGCTCATCCGCCAGAAACAGCAGGTCCATAAACTGCTTTTTATTTTTGAAAATCTGCCTGATCTCCATCCAGATTCCCCTCTTTCTTATCACTACTGGTATTTTACACCATTCGCCCAGGTTAGTCCATATCCTTTTGTGCCAAAATATGTGTTTTCTTGGCGCAAAACATTTAACAAAAAAGTTAAATAACCCTTGACAAAGCAGATATACCATGCTATTCTATATTTAACCGAAAGGTTAAACGAAAAGGAGGCGATATCATGGGAATCCAGAACACGATGAAAGCCCTGTCCGATCCCATCCGCAGGGAAATTCTGGGGCTGCTGAAGTCCGGTCGGCTTTCCGCCGGTGAGATCGCGGAGAAATTCCCGGTCAGCGGCGCTGCGGTTTCCAAGCATCTTTCCGTATTAAAAGACGCGGATCTGATCCGGGACGCCCGGGAGGGCAAGTTTATTTTCTATGAGCTGAATGCTTCCGTTTTGGAGGAAGTCATGCTGTGGCTCGCAGGTCTGAAAGGAGAAGAATCATGATCAAAAAGAATTTGAAAGTGCTGATCATCACATCGCTGGTGATCTTGCTCCCCATTTTAGTGGGTGTCATTCTGTGGAATCAGCTTCCGGAGCAGATCCCCAGCCATTGGAATGCTTCCGGTGAGATCGACGGCTGGAGCAGCAAACCCTTTGTAGTCTTCGGCTTTCCGCTGATTTTGCTGGCATTTCAGTGGCTGTGCGTGCTAGCCACCTCTGCCGATCCAAAGAAGAAAAACCACCCCAGCAAGGTGCTGCATCTGGTCTTCTGGATCATCCCCGTCCTGTCTGCTCTGCTCCACGCGGTGACTTATGCCGTGGCATTGGGCAAGGAAGTGCGGATGGAAATGGTAATGCCCGTAGTGATTGGATTGATCCTTGCCATTGTAGGCAATTACCTGCCAAAGTGTAAACAAAACTACACCATCGGCATCAAGATCCCCTGGACGCTGAACAGCGAAGAAAACTGGAACAAAACCCACCGTTTCGCCGGCCGCCTCTGGACGGTCTGCGGCCTTGTCATCATGCTGACAGGCTTCTTTGGAGGCTTTTGGATCTTCTTTGGTGTTGTCCTTTTGATGGTATTAGCTCCCTGTATCTATTCCTATCTCCTCCACCGCAAAGGTGTATAAGAAAACCGACCTGTGATAATTCACAGGTCGGTTTCATTTACTTGATTAAATACTGTTCCCAGATGTATGTTCCCTCCGGCAGATCATATGCCTCCCGGAGGCCTTCACAGAGCATCCGCAACTTCGCCTGCAAGATTTCCGACCGGAACAGCTGTTCATTCCCCGGCAAGCAGGCATATTCAAATACCCGCGCCCGGTCTTCCTTGATAAAACTCATGGAGAAGGTATCGATAAAAGCCTGCTGACCCTCCTGCAAATACAAGCTTCCGTCCCGATTCTGGTTGGCAATGTAGTCATTATCATACTGGAATCCGGCGGGATTTAACTTATCCCAATCGTAAATAGCATCACTGGCGCTTAACAGCCGATTTTCCAGCACATGATACATCTGATTGCAGAAATTCTGCGCCAGAGTGTCATCCACTGCAAGCAGTACATACATTTCTCCATCTTTCCAGAATTGTACACCGCCCACCCGGGGAAGTGTCCCGTATTTTTCCGCTCCGGAAATATACCGAACCAAACCGATGTGCAGCATACGGCTCTGGGTCTTTTCTGTCGCCGCCCGGTAAAGCTCCTGAGGAATCATGCTCAGCGCCTGCTGAAGTACCGGCAGATACCGGTCATAAGCCTGGGTGAGATACTCGCAGTCAAAGCCATAGCCACCCAGCACCAAGCTTGCCGCATCCCCGGCAACGAGGATGTCCACCCCATACTGCTGTCCCAACGCGGCAGCAGCAGTTTTGCAATTTTCCAGTCCCCGGGTATCCTGTTGGGCCACCGTATAGTGAGGCTGAGAATATACCGTCTCCTCAGCTACCTGTGTTAACGCGGTATTCCAGCCGCAGATCACCGGCTTGCTAAGGCCGGTCTGTTCTCCTAGAATCCACATAAAGCCGTCATTTCCGACACAGACATCCCGGATCTTTCCGATCCCCGGCAGCACCACCGCCGCCGTTTTCTTCCCGGAATCCATATTGTAGAGGGTCAATGTGCTTCCCTGCTGATCTTCCTGCACAGTGATGATCCCGGCTTCTGTCAGCATTACGGTAGCACCGTCCTGGTTATCCGGCCACAGATTTCTGGGGGATTCTTTATAGTTTCCAAAGACCAGCTCCGAGATCGCTCCCGATCTCATCTGCAGCAAATAATGCTCCCCTGCAAATTTCAGATCATTCAGATATTCTCCTGTCCAGAGGGTCTGCCCTGTTTGGCAGGACAAAATCTGGGTCACATAGCTGCCATCTTCCAGCTGTGACCGGCAGCGCAGAGCTTTTCCATCCATCAGAATCCCGGTCGCCGCGTGATACCGGCCCGTATGCTCTCTAAGACATCTGGAAATACCGGTGTCCAGATCCATAGTCTGAATTCCGGTTTCCGTACAATAAAATACATCGGACAGATCCGGAGTCAGATAAACACCGCCCATCACATTTTCCGGCAGACGCAGCCGGCTGGTCTCCTGCAACGCAGCATTTAGAAATACCACAGTCTTATCCGCTTCATCGTAGTAAGCCGCGCCATTTTCCCCTACCTGCAGCGATCCCGCCTCCGGGGTGAGCATAGCGGAGATATCCCGAGTAACGGAAATCTTCAGATCACTGCCTGTCAGCAGCATCAGTTCTGTCCGGCTTCCTTCCCGGATCAATACCAGATCCTCTCCCAGCCGCTGTAGTCTTCCGTAAGTGCCGGGCTCCAAAGGGCAAAACTTGACCGCTCTATCCGTCACGATCTCCAGTTCCGACCCCGGAGCATACAAACCGCTGCTCTCCGGCCAGGTAGGCGCCTGGGTGCCGGTAGGTAAGGTAGTTTGTTCCGTTGGGGCTGGTGCCTGCTCACTGCAGCCGGTAAGCAGCAGTGCCGCAAGCAGCAAAAACAGCCATTTTTTCATGGTTACTGTCTCCTTGCCAGGGTGTAGTCATCCCCCTGCCGATAATAAGGACACCGGTTTTTCCCAGAGGAAAAGAACCGATAAACTTCATCTTCATCCAGATCCATCATACAGTAATACTCATCGTATTCCTCATCATAATCGTAATACCAGCAGGTATCACACTCATTACACTCCATGATTTCCCTCCAGATATCCCATCACATCAAAGGGCTTTAATTTCTCGTCCTTGCGCAGATAGAGGGGATGATGCGGGTGTCCCTTTTTCGTGATCTTACCGGCGCAGTACCAGTTTGCGCCGTATTCCTGTCCCACTTCCACCATATCCCGGACGCAGTCGGCAAGGTAGTCCCGCTTTTCAATGATCGCGCCCCATGCCGCCCAAACAGCCGGCTTGCTAGACATGGACAGCACATACCGCAGCGCCTCCAGATTTTCCTTATGCAAAAGAGGATTGCAGTGTTTCTCCATGGCATCCGGATCGGTCGCCCGCTGGGCGTACACATTGAACATAATAAAGCTGTCAAAACCGTTTCCGTGGGCGATCCGCTCCACAGATTTCAAGGTGTTGTCCAGATTATCCGGCTCTGCGGTGGAGGGATTGATGCCAATGCAGATCAGAGGGTTCTTCCCTCTCGTGCCCAGTATGTACCGGTATTCGGAATAAAAATTGGGGGCATACAGCCACTTTTCGATATCATAATCCGCCGATGGGGTGTTGGCCGCCTCCAGCGCCTGCTGAAAGGTCACCAGCTCCAACTGGGCGGTATCTCCCTTGGGTATATGCATTATTCGTCCTCCGCCTTGGGAAACCAGCAGCTGTTCTGGGGGTCATAAAATTCGCAGTTTTCCTGATCTATTCCCTTCTGCCGGCACCAGCCCAGCTGGGCCTTGTCCATAAATTCTGCAGCGCCCTTTAGCTGCAGCTGCACCTGCACGGCGCTGCCGTCAGTCATATGCAGCTCCACCGTCACATTTCCGCCGGTCACCACATAAAGCTGCTGGCTGCGGATCTGGTTGTACTGATAGGTCACGCTCTTCTTTCCGAAAGTAGTGTACACAAACCCGTCGGCATCGTAGAAAATACCGTAGGTCATGTAGTAAACCACCAAACAGATACCGGTAATCATCACCACCCCGCCGCCAACGATCAGCACCCAACCGTTTGACAGACCGGAAAACACCGCCGCCAGACCCAGGACTACCAAGATCAGACCAAATGCGCCGTATTTTTTGTTCAGCCGTACTGCCAATCCGGAGTGATGCTGGGCCTGGCTGCGAAACAGCTTTTGAAAACCCTTATCCACCAGAAAACAGCCGCCAAAGGTCACCACCGCCACTATGAGCACCGCAACAAATTCCATATCCTACTCCTACTTATGCCCAGATCACCGTGTCCACAGGAATGTCAAATTCCTCTGTCTCCAGCTTGGGCAGCATCTGAAAATCGTAGCACAGTGCCAGAGTGGGATGCTCCGGCTCCCGCGCCAAAAACTTGTCGTAAAAACCACCGCCATAGCCGATGCGGTGGCCTTCCTTGTCAAATGCCATTCCCGGCATCAGCACCAGGGCATGGGGATCATTCCCCTCCGGACCGTCTGCAATGGGTTCGGGGATCCCGGAATACCCCTTTTCTACCCGGCTTAGATCCGGCAGCATGATAAACTTCATCTCATCGCCATAGATCTTCGGCACGGCGATCTGCTTGCCGTCCCGCAGGGCCTGCTCCAGCATGGGCACTGTCCGTACCTCCTGATTGTAGGGCAGATACCCATAGATGGTCTTGGCGTTGCGGTAGGCCTCTGTCTTGATAAACAGCTCATACAACCGCTTGCTTTTTTCTTCGATCTGCTGGGTGGTCATGGCCCGTTTGCACTCACGGATCCGACTTCGTAGCTCCTTTTTATCCATCTTTTCTCTCCTTAACGGTGTGGAATAGCCGGAACCACAGCAAAATTGCCGCCTGTCCGGGGATGCCCAGCAAAAAGAGCTTCCACATATTAAACTGTGCCAAAACCAGCAGCGTTACAAAAAGGGCAAGGATGCTGCCCCACATGATCATGGAGATCAGTCCCCGATTCCACCGGAAATCATGCCAGGCAGAGCGTAGGCTCAGCAGCACGATGGCGTCCGCAGGAATGGCATAGAAAAATGCCAGCCAGGTATTGGGAATTCCCACGGTATCCAACACTACAAAGATCAGCAGCGCCACAAACCAAACCAGAATGGAGGACAGTCCAAGGATCGTATTTTTATTTGCCTCCCGCTTGAGCGTCTTTTTCACGACCTTTTCCATAGCCTGCTGTACCGCACCGGTCTCCTCGGGCAGCGCATTCGGGTCGACCAACAGGTCATTGACAGAAATACCAAACCGCTCTGCCAGAGCCGCCATAGTCAGCACATCCGGAACGGACTCTCCCCGTTCCCACTTGGAGACCGCCTTATCAGAATAATTCAGTTTTTCCGCCAGATCTGCCTGTGTCCAGCCCTCCCGTTTCCGGTAGGCAATAATATTTGCACCGATTTGGCGTTTCAGCTTTTCGTCGTTCATAGCTATCCTCCAAGCAATATTCTTTTTTATTTTACCAAATTTTCGCTACCATTGCAACCAAAAAGTCTGTTAACAAATCTCCATAAAAAACACCCACAGGAAACCCTGTGGGTGTTCTATGTAGTCAATTAATCCTCCGGGAACAGCCGCTCCGAGCAATACTTGATGATGGCACCCCGGGTCACGATGCCGATAAAGGTATCCTTATCATCCACCACCGGCACAAAATTCTGGCCACTGGCCCGGGCAACCAGATCATGCATGGTGGTGGTGACCCGTACGGGGATATTGTCCCGTCTGCGGGAGATCTCCATGATCCGGTGGGCCTCCGCCTGCCGGATGTCCATGTAACACATATTCTTGATTCCCCAGAGAAGATCGCCCTCTGTCAGTGTTCCCCGGTACTCGCCCCGTTTATTGAGGATCGGCAGTGCGGTATAGCCCGCAGTTTCCATTTTCTCCAAAGCCTGCCGCATGGTATAGTCATCATACAGAAAGTCACACATAGCCTTCGGTGTCAGAAAAAACAAAATATTATTATTCATAAGGACTCCTTTAAGCGCCGCATTGCAGCAATCCTGCTGTTACTACTATTATAGCACACTTTCGAAAAAGAATCATGTAATTTTCGTGTAAACAGTTTGATTCCCCGCCGAAAAACCGGCGGGGAATTTGTTAATATTGCACAATTTATTCTCCAAACTTAAAGGGCGTGCAGTCAAAAGTGGCAAAATAATCCGAGGGCTTTTCTGCTCTGCGGATCAGCATATGAGAGCCGTCCTCCCTCAGCAGTACTTCTGCCGAGCGGAGCTTTCCGTTGTAGTTGTAGCCCATGGCGTGACCGTGAGCGCCGGTGTCGTGGATCGCCACGATATCCCCAATCTCGATCTCGGGCAAGCTGCGCTCGATGGCAAACTTGTCGTTGTTCTCACACAGACCGCCGGTAACATCATATACATGATCCAAAATGGCATTTTCCTTGCCCAGTACCGTGATATGATGGTACGCGCCGTACATGGCAGGCCGCATCAGGTCTGCCGCGCAGGCGTCCAGACCCACGTACTCCCGGTAGATATGCTTCTGATGCAGAACCGTGGCGATGAGATGTCCGTAGGGTGCCAGCATAAACCGGCCCAGCTCTGTGTAGATGGCCACATCGTCCATGCCGGCAGGGGTCATGATCTGCTCATAGCGCTGACGGACTCCCTCACCGATCACACTAATGTCACAGCAGGGCTGCTCGGGGCGGTAATCCACACCGATGCCGCCGGACAGATTGACAAAAGCGATGTGGGCGCCGGTGGCGTTATGCAGCCGCACCGCCAGCCGGAACAGATTTGCCGCCAGCTCCGGGTAGTACTCATTGGTGGTGGTGTTAGATGCCAGGAAGGCGTGGATACCGAAATGCTTGGTGCCCAGCGCCATCAGCCGGTTGATGGCGCCCGCCATCTGATCCTCTGTCATGCCGTACTTGGCATCCCGGGGCATATCCATGATGGTGTTGCCCAGAGAGAAAGAGCCGCCGGGGTTATACCGCAGACATACCGTCTCCGGCACTTTATCTGCAACCCGTGCCAGAAATTCCACATGGGTAGCATCGTCCAGATTGATGTACGCCCCCATCTCCACAGCCTTGCGCATATCCTTCTCCGGCGTCACATTGGAGGAGAACATCACATCGTGACCGGTAGCGCCAACGGCCTCTGCCAGCAGCAGCTCCGTGTAGCTGGCACAGTCGCAGCCGCAGCCCTCTTCCCGGAGGATCTGCAGAATGTAGGGATTGGGCGTAGCCTTCACCGCGAAGTATTCCCGGAAACCCTTGTTCCAGGAGAAAGCCTCCTTCAGCGCCCGGGCGTTGCGGCGAATGCCGGCCTCATCATATACGTGAAAGGGCGTGGGGATATCCCGGATGATATCCTTTGCCTGCTCCAGTGTCAAAAACGGTGTCTTCTTCATGATTCTCTCTCCTATAATAAAGATACCCCATGTCACAGCGACACAGGGCAGCAAACATTCGTTACCCCAGGTCAGCACTCCATCAAGCTCCTTGATGACAGTCCGGCGGATCTTCTCCGACGGCCCAGGTCCCACCGTTTGGCACCGGTGAAATCTTCGGCGGCGTACCCTTTCCTGCCCCGGCAATTGCCGCACCGGGGGCGATACTGATGCAAACCGCAACCTCAGCCATGGTTATGGTATGGATTTTAGTCCAAATATCCCCATTTGTCAATCCCTTTTCTTCCTCTCCCCCGGGTAGAATCTCCACTCTACCAGCGGGCGGGCAGAAAGCGCCCAAAGTAGCCCCCTCTACCGCAGAATCTGTGCTATGCTGTAACCACTTCCAACGAAAAGGTGATGTTAATGAAACGAATCAAACTCTGTGACCGTCTCCTGCCGGATTACACCCGGGGAGAGGAGATCATGAACATGGTCACTCACATCGTCGGCGGTGGTCTGGGTGTCATCGGACTTGTGCTGTGCGTCCTCCGGGCCGTACTCCACCATAACCCCTGGGGCGTGGCCAGCGCCATTGTTTACGGGGTCAGCATGATCAGCCTTTACACCATGTCCAGCGTCTACCACGGACTCAAACCCTCCACCGGCAAAAAGGTCCTGCAGGTCATCGACCACTGCACCATCTATTTTCTCATCGCCGGCACATATACGCCCATCGCCCTGTCTTCTCTGCGGCCTGTGTATCCCGCCATCGGCTGGGGACTGTTTTTCTTCCAATGGACACTGACCGCTCTTGCGGTAACACTGACCGCCATCGATTTAAAGAAGTATAATGTCTTTTCCATGATTTGCTACATTGGCATGGGCTGGGCAGTGCTGCCCTTTATGGGACAGACCATGGAAGTTCTGACAAGGACGGGTTTCCTGTTCCTCCTCTGGGGCGGCATTGCCTATACCATCGGCGCCATCCTCTACGGCATCGGCTCCAAAAAGCATTGGTTTCACTCTATATTTCACATCTTCGTGGTGCTGGGCACCCTCCTGCAGCTTATCAGCATCGCCTTCTACGCCCTGTAAATGATCGTTTATATGCGTAATGGAGCGCGAAGCGCGAGCCTATCGTATTTGTTGGGCTGCCCCCGGCAGCCCGGAAATTTAGATTCGCTGCGCGACGCACCGCCCTTGTGCAAAGGCTTAGTGACCGTTGCCGTAAAGCGGCTTACGGGCACTTAGTACAGA
>JAZNJN010000052.1:0-3049 GCA_045578025.1 Faecousia sp.
AGAGCTTGCAAGGCTTGCGGTAACTACAATGGCCGTCAGGTCCTGGCCGCCAAGGCTGACTAAGGCAGGAAAAACACAGAGGAAGGCATTCGCCTTCCTCTTTTTCCTTTTATGAAACTTTATATGAACGCAGACATAAAACCGTTGATTTTGCGGCGGTTTTGTGTCATAATAAACTGTAAAGTGTTTCCAAAGAGAAAGGAAGTGGTATCATGGCAAAACCACTGGTTGCCATCGTTGGCAGACCCAATGTGGGTAAGTCCATGCTGTTTAATAAGCTGACCGGACAGCGGACCTCCATCGTGGAGGACACCCCCGGCGTTACCCGTGACCGGATCTACGGTGACTGTGAATGGTGCGGCAGACAGTTTGCGCTGGTGGATACCGGCGGTATCGAGCCGGGTACGGAAAACGATATGCTGAAATTCATGCGCCGTCAGGCGGAGATCGGTATTGAACTGGCGGATGCCATCATTATGGTTACCGATGTCCGTAGTGGCGTCACCGCCGCTGACCAGGATGTTGCTACCATGCTGCGTAAATCTGGAAAACCCGTGGCGCTGGCTGTGAACAAGTGCGACTCCATCGGCCTGGTGAATCCGGATGTGTATGAATTTTACGGTCTGGGCATCGGGGATCTGTTTGAGGTTTCCGCCATCCACGGCCATGGCACCGGCGATATGCTGGACTGGGTTCTGGAGAATATCCCGGAGGACGAGAGTGACGAGGAAGAGGACGAGGTGATCAAGGTCGCCATCGTGGGCAAGCCTAATGTGGGCAAGTCCAGTCTTTTGAACCGGATCCTTGGCGAGGAGCGGGTCATCGTTTCCGATGTGGCCGGCACTACCCGGGATGCCATCGACAGCTATTTTGAAAACGAGACCGGAAAGTACTGCTTTATCGATACTGCCGGTATGCGCCGCAAGAGCAAGGTGGACGACCTCATCGAGAAGTATTCCAATATGCGCACCGTGGCAGCTATTGAGCGGGCAGATGTATGTCTGATCCTTGTGGATGCCAACGAGGGCGTTACCGAGCAGGATACCAAGATCGCAGGTCTTGTCCATGAAGCCGGCAAGGCAGCCATCATCGTAGTCAACAAGTGGGATGCGGTGGAGGACAAGGAGACCAACACCATGCGTGACAAGGAAAATGATGTCCGCAACGGCCTGAGCTATATGCTCTATGCCCCTGTGGTGTTCCTGTCCGCGCTGACCGGTCAGCGGGTGGATAAGCTGTATCAGGTGATTCAGGATGTCCATGCCCAGAATACCAGCCGTATCACCACCGGCGCGCTGAACAGCGTTCTGGCAGATGCCACGGCTCGTGTGCAGCCGCCTACGGATAAGGGCCGCCGGCTTAAGATCTACTATATGACCCAGGCCAGCACAAAGCCCCCTCATTTTGTGATCTTTTGCAACGATGCCCGGCTGTTCCATTTCTCCTATCAGCGATATCTGGAAAACCAGATCCGGGAGGTCTTTGGCTTGAAGGGTACGCCGGTGCGGATCACCATCCGCCAGAAAGGCGACAAGGAGGAATAAGTCATGTGGTATTCTCTTTTGATCGCATTTTTGGTCAGCTACCTGCTGGGCAACCTCAATGGCGCGGTATGCGTGTCCTCTATGATGCACGATGATGTCCGCAGCCATGGCAGCGGCAATGCAGGACTTACCAACTTTATCCGCAATTACGGTGCAGGCAGAGCCCTGTATGTGATCCTCATCGATGCAGGCAAAGCAATTCTTTCCTGCCTTACTGCCGGACTGATCCTGTCACCTTACGGCTATACCCTGGAGGGCATGACGCTGGGCGGTGTGGCAGTAATGCTGGGTCATGTTTTCCCGGCACTGCTGGGCTTTAAGGGCGGCAAAGGAATCCTGAGCGGACTGTTTATTGCCCTGACTGTGGACTGGCGGATCGCAGTGCTGATCCTTATTGTGTTCGCTGTGGCATATTTTGCTACCAGATATGTTTCTTTGGGCTCTGTTCTGGCAGCACTGGCCTTTGGTATCGGTTTTACAGTGCTTCATCATGACAATGTCTGGGTAATGCTGGGCGGTGTGCTTATGAGCCTTTTGACCATTTTCATGCACCGGAGCAATATCGTCAGACTTCTGAAAGGCCAGGAGCGGAAAACAGACCTCTTCTCGAAAGGAAAACAAGCATGAAAGTTGCAGTTGTAGGCAGCGGTGCGTGGGGTACGGCCCTTGCGATCCGCCTGTATAAAAACGGTCATCAGGTGACTCTGTGGACCTTTGAAACGGAATTGATTCCCCAGATGGTAAGCTCCCGCATCAACCCCCGGTTGCCCGGGGCAGTGATGCCGGAGGGCATTGCAATCAGCGGCGATTATGGCTGTGTCAGCGGCTGTAAGCTGGTGGTCATCGCCAGTCCGTCTTTTCCCCTGCGCAGTGTGTGCCGGGGTGTGGCACCCCATTTGGATAAGGATGCCGTCGTGGTGTCTGTGACCAAGGGCATTGAGGACGGTACGCTTCTTCGCATGAGTCAGGTGGTGGCGCAGGAGACCGGCCGTGAGGTGGTCGTGCTGACCGGACCCAGCCATGCGGAAGAAGTGGCGCTGGATATTCCTACCGGTTGCCTTTCTGCCTGCGAAAATAAGGCACTGGCAGAGTTCGTGCAGGATGCCTTTATGTCGGATAATTTCCGCATCTATACCAGTCCCGATGCGGTGGGTGCGGAGCTGGGCGCAGCGCTGAAGAATGTCAGCGCTCTGTGTGCCGGTGTCAGTGATGGTCTTGGCTGCGGTGACAATACCAAAGCCATGCTTATGACCCGGGGACTGACGGAGATTGCCCGTTTGGGTGTCTCTCTGGGGGCCCAGAAGGAGACTTTTGCCGGTCTTGCCGGTGTGGGTGATCTGATTGTCACCTGCACCTCCATGCACTCCCGCAACCGCCGGGCAGGCATTCTCATCGGCCAGGGCAAGACTGCCCAACAGGCCATGGAAGAAGTGGGCGCAGTGGTGGAAGGCTACTATGCTGCCAAGTCTGCTTGGGAGCTGGCAAAAGCCCAGGGGATCGATATG
>JAZNJN010000053.1:0-6615 GCA_045578025.1 Faecousia sp.
CACATATGAAAGCTTTTATGGACAAGGATTTCATCCTGGAAACCGAAACCGCTAAGCACCTTTATCACGACTACGCCGCCAAGATGCCCTTGGTCGACTACCACTGCCACTTAAATCCCCGTGAGATCTACGAGGATCGCCGTTTCAACAATCTGGTGGAAGTCTGGCTGGGCGGCAAGAACCCCGACGGCAGCTACTTTGGCGACCACTATAAGTGGCGTCTGATGCGCTCCAACGGTGTAGAGGAAGACTATGTTTCCGGCGAGAAGGATCCCTATCAGCGTTTCCTGAAGTTCGTGGAAACCCTGGAGCTTGCCATCGGCAACCCCATGTACCACTGGTGCAACATGGAGCTGAAGCTGTTCTTCGGCATCAACGAGCCTCTGACTCTGGAGAATGCGGAAATGGTCTGGAATCACTGCAACAAGATGCTGCAGGAAGATCCCAACATGACCGCCCGTGGTCTGATCCGTCAGTCCAATGTCGCTTTCATCGGCACCACCGACGACCCCATCGATTCTCTGGAGTGGCACGAGAAGATCGCTGCCGACCCCACCATCGATGTGGTAGTCGCTCCCTCCTACCGGCCCGACAAGGCCATCAACATCCACAAAGAAGGCTTCCTCGGCTACATTGCAGCCCTCGCCAAGAGTGTTGGCAAGGAAAAGCTTGCTACCATGCAGGATGTGCTGGATGCGCTGGTGGAGCGCCTGGAGTTCTTCCACGCCCACGGCTGTAAGGCCAGCGACCACGGTCTGGACTATATTCCCTATCAGGTCTGCACCCTCGAGGAGGCAGATGCCGTCTATCAGAAGGCACTGCGGGGCGAAAAGCTGACGGTTGCCGAGATCGAAGGCTACCAGACCACGATTCTGCTGCACCTGGGCAAGGCCTACCACCGCCTGGACATCGCCATGCAGCTGCACTACTCCTGCCTGCGTAACAATAATGAGCGGGTCTTCCGGGTCATGGGCCCCGACACCGGCGTGGACTGCATCGCCCAGAACACCTGCGGTGGCAACATCGCACAGCTGCTGTGCGCTCTGGATCTGGAAAACAAGTGCCCCAAGACCATTCTGTACTCCCTGAATCCTGCCGACAATGCCCAGCTGGGCACCATCATCGGCTGCTTCCAGGACAGCTCCATCCCCGGCAAGATGCAGCACGGCTCTGCATGGTGGTTTAACGACACCAAGTCCGGCATGGAGGAGCAGATGAAATCTCTGGCAAATCTGAGCCTGCTGGGCAACTTCATCGGCATGCTCACCGACTCCCGTTCCTTCCTGAGCTACCCCCGACACGATTACTTCCGCCGGATCCTGTGTAACCTCATCGGCAACTGGGTGGAAAACGGCGAGTATCCCAACAACGATGCTTCCCTGAAGAAGATCGTGGAAGGCGTGTCTGCCAAGAACGCCCTGCGCTACTTCGGTCTGTAATTCAAAATCGTAAGGCCCTGCATATGCGGGGCCTTAATTCTGCCCTTTTCTGCATAAAATAGCTATTGCAAAACAAAAAAACCTGTGATATAATGCATGGGTGTCCGATGCCGGGCGCCGTAACATTGGGATGTCGCCAAGCGGTAAGGCACCAGACTTTGACTCTGGCATTCGTAGGTTCAAATCCTGCCATCCCAGCCATATGATCCGCTAGCTCAGTTGGCAGAGCAACTGCCTTTTAAGCAGTGGGTCCGGAGTTCGAATCTCCGGCGGATCACCAAAAAAGGGAAGATACCATTCGGTATCTTCCCTTTTTTCTATCTGACGGAGATTCGAAAAATATAAATGCAACAGTTCAGTGAACTGTTGCTTGCCGCCAGCTGGATGGCGGCAACACCTTAATTTTTGCCCAAGGGGCAAAAATTCAAACGAATCTCCGGCGGAAGTTCTTCTACAAATAATAAGCCCCTCTCCTTTTGGAGAGGGGTTTTCCCGCTTATACTGCTTTTTCGTGCTGTGTACCAAAGTAGAAGGCAATTACCGTAGATACGATGGTGGTCACATTGTCCGCCTCGATATCCCCACGCAGTGCCAGCACCGCAAACACAGCGATCACCGCCATGGTAACGATGGTTTTCACCTTGATGAGATTTGCCGCATTTTTCTTCAATGTGTCCATACTTTATCCCTCTCAGCCTGTAACGGAAATCCACATAGACTCCGTACCTGCTGTGCCCGGCTCCCAGACATTCTGCCCGGCAAAGACAGACTCCCAGAGCTGACTGTTATGGCTGACTACAGCGCCCTGCTGATAGTCTGTGCTGATACCATCCCATACCTTCCAGATGTTAGACTCATCACTGCCCTCGGTGCCCTCCAGCACCGCCACACGGCTTTCCAACGCAGCAATCTTCTCTGCCAAATCCCGGATCAGCTCCAGATTCTCCGGGCGCTCTGCGTCAACAGACACGCCACCTGCAGCCAGGACAACAAGCTCGTCCATCTGTTCCTCGCTGAGGTCGCCCAGAATGTACAGTTTCTTGATCTTGTGCTGGATCTGAGTCAGCTTGTAACCTCCCGTGGCAATTACAGACTTGATTACTTCATACATATTTTGTTTCCTCCTTAAGTATTATTGACGATTGCGGCAGCAAGTTCTGCAAACTTATTGTCGATGTAGGTTTTGCTATCCGCGGCATAATCTACCTGCATCCACGCGCCTGCATCGTTGTAGATGATGGTGTTGGGCTTATGGGTATACAACGCGGCATAGTCAGTAAGTTCTTCCTCAGAAATCGGCGTTTCAATTGGTGTTGCCAGCTGATACAGCAGGGTTGTTCCTGCGATCTCAGCGGTGAAAGTGACCAAATCAGTGATATCCGTAGAGAAAGCAATTTTTTCAGCCCCCACAAAAGCGAAATGATAACCGACGCCACCATTATTGATCAGTCCGGCAAGTACATTTCCCGCGCTTGCAGTATATTTATTGCTAAGGGATGCAACTGCGTGTGCCTGATCCACAAAAGATGACGTGCCTGTATTGATGCCGATTTGCCACCGCCCGAATCCCTTCTCGTTGACATTGCCGTATTTGCTTACTGTTTCTTCGCCTGTAAAGGTGTGCTGTCCAATTCTGCGCACATACACGCCCCGGGCAAAGTCGATCTCATCACAAAGCCACCGCTGACCGTCGGAGTCGGTATAATTGCCACCACTGGTAACAGGAATACCGGGCAGACCGTTGGGAGTGGATATGGTTAGATCCTGCCCATTAAATTCCTCATAGTCCGCATCGACGGTGGTGCTGAAACTTCCAATACGAACCATGGCTTTTCCAACCGTGCGTTGCGTATTGTTTACAAGGTTGGAATGATAGATTTGTATGCTATCGGTAGCCTTTGATGCGTTAATGTTCACTGTGTGCCAAACATTGTTTGCCGATGTATTATCAACCAGTGCAGCAGCACCTGTTTCGGTTCCATCAGCGTAACGAATTTTGTAGTTTAGGTTTGCTGTTCCGTCAGTAGGGAAAACAGACAAAGTGATATATGTGCCAGCAGGAACAAATAGCGGTTGCCACGCTCCGTATTCAAGACCTTTTGATGCGTCAAAAAGGTTCTTCCCACGCACATAAGTCTTGATTGTGCCACCATCTCCAACACTCACCAGATCAACCGGAGCATCCGGTGTCGGTGTGCCGTTCTGTGTGGTCTTACCGAAGATCTGCATTCCCGCCAAAGGCTGTTTCGCTGCATCCTTCAGATTTATCCGCTCACCTTCTTCACAGCAGCAGATAAAAAACTCCAGTTTCTCCTCCCTCGTTAGAACCCCATCACCCTTTTCACCTTTTTCTCCGCGAGGTCCCCGTTCACCGATGTCACCCTTGTCGCCTTTCTCGCCCTTGTCACCTCTGAATGCACCGCTTTCCTTTGCCTCCTGCAAGGCATACTCCACGGCCGATTCCCAGGTCTTTACTTCCGTTTCCGTATACACATAGTCATCCGGTTTCGGTCTTTCCCAGACCTCGATGGCAACCGACCGTTTCGTATAGGCATCCGCTTCCCCTTTTACATAGGCAAACGCGGTAACCGGCAGACAGGACTGCAGCAGAATGTTCGGCACCTGCACATACCGCTTACCAGATTCCAGCCGTACCAGACAGGTCAGCGCTTCCGGATGTTTTTCACTGCAAAAATGCACTTCATTGCAGCTGCTGTCCTGAATGTACAGCTTTTGGTTTAAATCCCATTGGTAGTATCCCTTACGGGATCCCTGTATTTCAAACATATTGTATCCCTCCTGTTAATATTCCGTTTCCAGAGGCAGCTTGTCCACCTGCGCCATCAGCGCATCCGCGTCCCCATTGCCTCCTAAGCCGTTGTGATAAAGATCATGCCAGTGGTGCAAGGATCGCCGATCCTCCAGAGATATACACCGGTCGCAGATATGCTGCTTTGCCCGCTCCTGAATGATGTACAGCATCAAATAACGAAGGGCTTTGCTTTTCGCATCCGTCTTTCCGGCGCGCTTATCCCGGCGGGTGATCAGATATTGGGCAAAGGCATAGCCTCCGGACACGATAGCCGCTCCGCAGGAGCCGCCAATGATACACGCCATCACTTCCACTTACCCGCCCCCCAGCATCAGAAGACTTTTCCATGTGCCGTGGGCGGCTGTGATCTCTCCGTCTACCACACATCCGTGATCCTTTTGGTACGCCTTCACCGCTGCTGCAAACATCGGACCGGCAATCCCGTCCGCCTCCCCCACCTGATGATACCCCAGATCATACAGCCGTTTTTGCAGAGGTTTTACCACCGGATGCCGGGCATTTTTCCACTGGGAGACCGTCGGGGTTTTGCCAAGTGTTTCCGGACTCGGAATTCCATCCACCACCGCACCAATGGCCTGCTGTATTTCCCGTACAAACACAGCAAAACTATCCCCCTGTCCGTATACCACCGTTCCGGTTTCATCATATACGGTGTACCCCTCCGGGCAGCCGGCGATGGCATTATCCTTGATTCGGTATGCCCCGATCTGGCTGGCAGGATCCTCCCAGCGTTTGCGTACACGGTACCAAACTTCTTCCTTTTGCTCCATGTCGAACCATGCTGCCAGTGCATCCGCCTCCGCGACCGCAAGCTTTTCCAGATTGCCGTTTTCCAGCAGCCACCGGGCACAGCCTTCATTGGTGTGGAATCCGTGCTCAATGATCACGCCGGGCGTTCCTACACTCTGCGCTCCCCGGAGCACCCCGTAATAGTCGTCCAAAAGACCGTTGCCGTCCCGATCAGAAGAAGACTTTACCGCCGTCAGCTGCTGGCTTACCCCCATGACCTTTGCCGCTGTCTGGGCAAGAACCTTGCCGGCCTCCCGGCTGACAGAATGGACGCCCTTTCCGTCGTCCACCTGATACAGTACCAACACCCAATCCGGCTGTGCCGTTGCCGCGGCATTGGAATGCAAACTGACAAACAAATCCGCCCCCGCTGACATTTTCCCTCTGTCCACCAGCGCCACCTTCTGATCCACCGCAGATTTTGTCATATACACCGCAATTCCGCGACTTTCCAGAGCAGCCTTCAGCAGCAACGCCAATTCCCACATCTGTTTCCCTTCAAAATACTCCGGTACAACAGGCGACGGATTGTCCCACCGGCTGTCATGCCCGGGGTCCAGCCAAACCACCGGCCGAGTATGATTTTCTTTGATGTTCTTCATGCAATTCCCCCTTTTTCATTGTCTGCCTTTTCACACCTGTGGGCAAAAAAAGAAAAGGTTGCACAAAAATGTGCAACCTTTTTAAAAGACCAGAATCAGAACAGGAACTTCGCCGCCAATCCGAACACCAGCAGCAGGACCGGATAGCTCAGGTAATTGACCAACTTATTGTCCCCGCCCTTTTCTCCATTGTAGAAGTGGATCGCCAGAAAAGACATGGGCGATGCAATGTAAAACGGAGAGAACAGTGTGCAGGCAAAGGCAGCGGCGCAGCCGATGATGGCCCGGAACTGCTGCTTATTGCGCACCGCCCAGATTACTGCTGCGAGTATCAGCAGGCTTTGCCCCTCATCGATCCTCAGCATTCCCATCCAGAAAAATGCCGCCACCGTAACCAGTGCCCGGATGGCAATCAAGCCCGCCGTCCTTCCGGCAAACCGCTTGTAGAAATACAGCACCGCCAGGCAGACTACCAGCGCAAACACCGGATTTCGGCTACCCATTGCCAAAAACTGTCCGTCCATGGCCAGATTGTAAGGGATCTCACTAATAATCGCCACGCCCAGAACTCTGAGGAAATACCGGATAAAATTCCCGGTATGGCAGAATCCCTCCACCAGAAGAAAGGCAAAGATCGGGGCCGCGCAGGCATACACCGCCTGCAGTACCAGCGCCAGTGTGGCTGCGCCCATCATTTCCTGAGACGCCTGCATCAGTTCCAGCAGCTCCGTGCCGCTGATGCTGCCCAGATGAAGTACTTTATTCTGCAGAATCGCCTGCCCGGCAATGCCCAGCGCCAGGATCACTGCACCCCAGGTGTGGAGCGCGCCGGCAGTCAATCCGGAATTATCTTGTCTGAGATTTTCACTCATGGATAGATCTCCTTTCAGAAAAACCCTTCCCGCCGGAGATCCCGGCAGGAAGGGACTTCCTCATTTGTTGGGAATCAAAA
>JAZNJN010000054.1:0-6735 GCA_045578025.1 Faecousia sp.
CTGTTGCAAAGCGCAGCGTAACAAATCTCAATGATTGCCGGTGGCAATCATACCACGATTAGTGACAATCCCTCAGTCAGCCTTCGGCTGACAGCTCCCTTTACACAAGGGAGCCTTTGTTAAGCTAAACGATCATTTACCCTATCATCCTTATTTCTCCACCAGCTGGCAGAACAGGTCGATCTGATCGGCGATGGTCTGCAGTGCGCCCCGCCAGAAGTTCTTATCTGTCAGGTCAACGCCTGCCACCTTAGCGGTGTCCTCCACCGTAGCAACCGTGGTGGTGTACAACAGCTTCTTATACTTGGGCACAAAATCTGCGCCCTCCTCCAGATACTGGGCATACAGACCCCGGGCAAACAGACCGCCAAAGGCATAGGGGAAATTATAGAAGGTAGGACCGTAATAGTGACCCTTGCAGACCCACATATAAGGATGCAGGCAATTATGATCCAGTCCGTCGCCGTAAGACTGCTTCTGTGCCTCGGTCATCAGACCGCACAGGGCATCGGCATTCATAAACTGCTCCTCCCGGTTTTCGAAGACCATGGCCTCGAAACGGAAACGGGAGTAGATGTCGCAGATGATCTGGGTGGCATCCTGCAGCTGGGATTCGATCAGCGCCAACCGCTCGTCATCGGAGGCAGCGCTGCGGATGGCAGCTGCCATGACCACACATTCATTGAAGGTGGAGGCCGTCTCCGCCACAGGCATGGAATAATCCTTATTCAGCGGCTTATGCTCCCGGATACACTGATTGTGGAAGGCATGACCCAACTCGTGAGCAAGGGTGACCACATCGGTGAACATGCCGTCGAAATTGGTCAGAATACGGCTCTCACCCAGGCAGTCCGCGCCGGCGCAGAATGCCCCGCCCGCCTTGCCGTCCCGGGGATAAAAATCGATCCAGGCATTGTCAAATGCCTCTGCCACCATGTCTGTCAGTTCCTGGTCAAAAGTGGAGAACTGCTTGACCAGATATTCCTTGGCGTCCTCAGCGGTAAACTTGGTAGATGCCTCGCCCATGGGAGCAAACAGGTCGTACCAAGGCAATCCGTTCTTGTGACCCAAGGCCTTGCCCTTAGCCTTCAGATACTGCCAGAACTTGGGCAAATATTCATCCATAGCGCCCAGCATGGCATCCAGCGTCGCCTTTTCCATGTTGGAGCCCCTGAGAGTGCGCATCAGAGGAGATTCGTAGCCTCTGAGCTTGCAGTCGGAGATGGTCTCCAGTTTGATGGAGTTCAGGGCAAAAGCAACCGCATCCTTGATCCGGTCGTAGCAGGCGATCTCTGCTTCATAGGCAGCCTTACGAACTGCAGGATCATTATCATAGGCAAGGTTACGGATGGCAGACAAATTGGTAATGCCGCCGTTGTAGCTGACAGGAACGGTGCTGGTGAGATACCCCTGCAGGTCGCTCCATGCGCTGCCGCCGGACAGGCGCATCCGCGCCATGATCTCTTCTCCCCTGCCGCTGAGCAGATATTTGCTGGAATCGGCAATGCGGCTCAGCATAAAGCGGTACTCTTTCAGTTCCTCGTCCGCATCCACCAAATCCATCAAATTGGGCAGCTTGGAGACCCAGTCCCGGAATGCGGCATCCGGTGCAGCCGCGCCGCTGTAGACCGCCATCAGCCGGCCCATCTGGGATGCTGCCTCGGGGTCGCGGGTATTGGCAGACTGGCGCAGGGATGCATAAAGGCCCAGCTTATTCGCCAGTGCCTCCAGCTGCTCCTGCAGTGCAAGGCCTTTTTTCAACGCTGCCAAAGGCTCTTGTGCATCCAAGTCGGCGGTAAAGGCGGTAAATTCCGCCAGCTTTTCCTTACAGGTAGCCAGATCCGCTTCAAAGGCAGGATCGTCAAAGCCCTTGTAGATCGGGTCTAAGTTCCATACTTCGTTCATAAGGTATTCCTCCTGATAAATACATATGTCCTTATTTTACACCAGCAACCCCCCTGCGTCAACCGTCTTGTTCTTTCGTGCCCGGTCCGTTCTTTTTCGGCTAAGAAGAAAGCATTCTGTTTTTTCTCACTGCCCCGTTTTGTCATTTATTGTCGAAATGTTCTTAAAACATCATATTTTTGTCGATTCTATAGAGTTTTTGACGAGCGATTGTTCTCGTTTTTCCTTGCAAAATACGATTCATTATGCTATGCTTGAACTGTCGCACGCGGCAGAATGCTTGCCGCGATTTTCGGGGAATGATCTTCATATGACAGGAGAGGAAGTTATGGATAATCGCACAACCGTATTCATCGCAGACAGCGCAGAGGATTTTTGCGCCAGCTTGAGCGCAGCTCTTCTTCACACAGACACCTTCTTGGTCGTGGGGACGGCCAATGACGGTGAACAGGCCATCCGGCAGGTGGCACAGCTGAAACCCGACATTCTGGTGCTGGATCTGATGCTCAGTAAGCAGGATGGCTTAAGCGTTCTGAAAGCCGTTTCCGCCATGGACAAACGGCCTGCCACATTGGCTACATCCGGCTTTGTCACAGACTATGTATCCTCCGCGGCAGCCAGCCTTGGCGCCCGATATCTGATGCTGAAGCCCTGTGATATCGCTGCTCTGGTAGAACGGCTGGAGGAGCTCCGGGGCGGGGAGAGCCTGCGGCCAGCTCCCGGCCGCCGCATGGACAAGACCAGTATTGAGGCCATGGTCACCAACATCATCCACGAGATCGGTGTCCCCGCTCACATTAAAGGCTACCAGTATCTCCGGGAAGCGATCATCATCGCAATCAACGATATGGATGTGATCAATGCCATCACCAAAGTCTTATATCCCCAGGTGGCAAAGGCATTCCAGACCACACCTTCCCGGGTGGAGCGGGCCATCCGCCACGCCATCGAGGTTGCATGGGATCGGGGCGATCTGGATACCCTGCAGCGGTTCTTTGGATACACGGTCAGCAACACAAAAGGCAAACCCACCAATAGTGAGTTTATTGCCCTGATCGCCGACCGGCTTCAGCTCCAGCTGAAAAATGCCGACGTGGCGCAGATCTAACACACAAAACAACACTCTTGATCCTCACGTGCAGTGATGCTCGTCGTGATCAAGAGTGTTTCTTTTTCTGAAACACAACTGCGGAGTGGTGGTATAATAATATATATTGATTTTTGGTTGACTTTTCACGTAAGGAAATCTATAATATGCAAAATAAATAGAAAAAGGTGATTCTGTGAAGAAGATCATCGTTCCTTTGACAATATTGATCCTGCTCACATTGCTATGCGCATGTACGGATAATACGGACTTGCCACAGCAGTCCGTTCCTGTGACATTAGCACCCGAGACCCAAATACCAACCGGCACAAAGCAGCAAGAAAAACCAACCGTTCCTACCACGATCGTCACCGAACCGCCAGAACCAATCTACATCTATAAAGGTGCGGTGAAAGATTTTCTCCTCCCTCTGGAGGAATATTCCTGGGATCGGCAATACGAGCCCAACTTCGTGATGATCCATTTTACCAGTGCTGTAGTAAGCCACCGGGATGATCCCTACAACATGGAGTACGTCAGAAAAATATTTGTGGATTACGACGTCAGCATTCATTACATTGTTGAACGGAACGGAACCGTGCGCTGCTACATCCCGGAAAACCGGGTAGCATGGCACGCCGGTAAAGGAGAATGGAACAACGATCCTGTTTATAGCAACACAATGAACCAGTACGCCATCGGTATTGAGCTGGTTGCAATCGGATCCGCATCCGATATGTCTGTCTATATGTCCGGCAAAGAATATCAGGATCTCGACGACTCTCTGAAAGGGTTTACCAATGAGCAATACGCAGCACTAAAGCTTCTTGTTGCAGATCTGTGCCAGCGGCACAATATTCCTATGGATCGGGAACATGTGATTGGTCACGAGGACTATTCCCCCAACAAAACTGATCCCGGAGAATTGTTTGACTGGAGTCAAATCATCTCTGAGTGATCGGTGCAGTTCAACCGCCATGCCATCGAGGTGACATGGGACATAGGAGATCTGGACACCCTGCAGCGCTTCTTCGGATACACAGTCAGTAATACGAAGGGCAAACCCACCAATAGCGAGTTTATCGCTCTGATCGCCGACCGGCTTCAGCTGCAGCTGAAAAATGCCAACGTGGCGCAGATCTAACATTTTATATTGGGATGAGTCTGCGGACTCATCCCTTTTCCATTCCTTGCCAGAGCGCATTTTGCCATTGACACCGAAGGCCTTCCTTACTATAATTATATCTGTAAAGTTATGCTGTTTTTGCGGCATGGTTAATGATTCGGCTGACTTCTCAGCCTCAGGAGGTTATTGCAAAATGGATGTATTAAGCAGACTGGCAAACTCGATCGTCGTTCCCGTTGTGGTGCTGGACAAGGCTGAGGATGCGATCCCCACCGCCAAGGCTATGGCAGCCGGTGGCGTGGATACCATGGAGATCACATTCCGTACCGCCTGCGCTCCCGAAGCCATTAAGGCTGTGGCAGAGAATTGCCCCGATGTTCTGGTCGGTGCCGGCACTATCGTGAATCTGGAGCAGTGCAAGCTGGCTGTGGAAATGGGCGCCAAGTTCATCGTCTCCCCCGGTTACAGCGAAGAAGTGGTGGCATGGTGCGTGGAAAACGGCATTCCCGTTGCCCCCGGCTGTGTCACTCCCACCGAGATCATGGCTGCCCTGAAGCACGGTCTCACCATGGTCAAGTTCTTCCCCGCCAATGTCTACGGCGGTCTGAACGCCATGAAGAACCTCAGCGCTCCCTTTGTGGGTCTGAAGTTCCTGCCCACCGGCGGTGTGAATGCTGCTAACATCAAGGAATATATCGACGCACCCTTTATCCATGCTGTTGGCGGCAGCTGGGTCTGCCCCAAGGCGGACATTGCCGCAGGCAACTGGGAAAAGATCCAAAACCTCTGCGCCGAGGCCCGCAAGGCTGCTCTCGGTTGATCAATACATAAAGGAGAAATCATTATGGCTAAAATCGTAACCTTTGGCGAGCTGATGCTCCGCCTGCAGCCCTACAACTACGAGCGTTTCGTCCAGTGTGACCATGTGGAGTTCACCTTCGGCGGCGGCGAGGCAAATGTCGCTGTCTCTCTGGCGAACTATGGCATGGATGCCGCTTTCGTCACCAAGCTTCCCACCCACTCCATCGGCCAGGCGGCTGTCAATTCCCTGCGCCGCTACGGCGTGGACACCACCAAGATCGTCCGTGGCGGCGACCGTGTGGGTATCTACTTCAACGAAAAGGGCGCTTCCCAGCGCGGCAGCGTCTGCATCTATGACCGCGCCCATTCCGCCATCCAGTTGGCCTCCCCCAGCGATTTCGACTGGGACAGCATCTTCGAAGGCGCTGAGTGGTTCCACTTCACCGGCATCACCCCGGCACTGGGTCCCAATCTGGTGGAGATCTGCAAGGAAGCCTGTAAGGCTGCCAAGGCCCGTGGCATCAAGATCTCCTGCGACTTAAACTACCGCGGCAAGCTGTGGACCCGGGCTCAGGCACGGGAAGCCATGACCGAGCTGTGCCAGTATGTTGACGTGTGCATCTCCAATGAGGAGGATGCTAAGGACGTATTTGGCATCGAGGCAGAGGCTACCGACATCTACGGCGGCAGCCTGAACCACGAGGGCTACAAGTCCGTTGCCAAGCAGCTGGCTGACAAGTTCGGTTTCGAGATGGTGGCTATCACCCTGCGGGAAAGCCACAGCGCTTTCGACAACGGCTGGAGCGCCATGCTGTACAACGTGGCCAAGGATGAGTACTGCTTCTCCAAGAAGTATGATCTGCACATCATCGACCGCGTAGGCGGCGGCGACAGCTTCGGCGGCGGTCTGATCTACTCCCTGCTTTCCGGCAAGGACACCCAGGCAGCGGTTGAGTTTGCCGTGGCAGCTTCCGCACTGAAGCACTCCATCGAGGGCGACTACAACATGGTCACCGTGGCAGAAGTGGAAAAACTGGCAGGCGGCGACGGCTCCGGCCGGATCCAGCGCTAAGGAGGATATTATGGCAAACGAAGAAATCCTGAAGGAAGAAGAGCAGTCCAACGTTCTGACCCTCACCGACGAAAACGGTGTGGATGTAGATTTTGAGTATCTGGACTGCATCGATTACGAAGGCAAGGAATACCTGGTCCTCATGCCCGCTGACGAGATGGCGACAGAGATCGTCATCCTGGAAGTCGAGCCTGTGGACGAGGAGAACGAGAACTACCTGTCCGTGTCCGACGAAAATGTTCTGAATGCTGTTTATGACATTTTCAAGGATCGCTACAAGGATATTCTGACCTTCGAAGATTGATCAAAAACCGGCTGCTTACGCAGCCGGTTTTCTTTTACAAATTATCCTTGCAGCAGTTGCCGCTGGGGCGCATCTGCAGTTCCTGATTCTTGATGGTAACGGTGGTGCAAGGGGCAATGGAGCGGGTGATAAAGGCATTGGAGCCAATGACACTTCCCTGCCCGATCACTGTATCGCCGCCAAGGATAGAGGCGTTGGCGTAGATGGTCACATTGTCCTCAATGGTGGGATGGCGCTTCTTGCCCCGCAGGCTCTGGCCGCCCCGGGTGGAAAGACCGCCCAAGGTCACGCCCTGATAAACCTTCACGCCCTCACCGATCACCGTGGTCTCACCGATGACGATACCCGTACCGTGGTCGATGAAGAAATACGCGCCGATGGTGGCACCGGGGTGGATATCGATGCCGGTGATGCTGTGAGCATGCTCCGTCATCATTCGG
>JAZNJN010000055.1:0-2205 GCA_045578025.1 Faecousia sp.
GTGCCGATGGAGAAGGGGAAGCTGCCCATGGCGATGGCATACATCAAAAACATGATGAGGGCAAAGAGCGGCAGCGCCAGAATCCGGTCGGTGACGATCCGGTCGATCCGGTCGGAAAGGGTCATGGCATGCTTGCCGGCCTTCTTTTTTACTGCCTTATTCACCACATTGCCGATATAGCTGTACCGCTGGTCGGCGATGATGGCCTCGGCATCGTCATCCATTTCCCGTTCACAGTCTACAATATGCTTTTCCAGATGGGAAAGGAGTTCGTCGTTAAGACCCACCTCCTGCCGCACCCGTTCATCCCGCTCAAAGAGCTTGATGGCAAACCAGCGCAGGTAGTTATCCGCCACCTTGCCCTCGATGGATTCTTCGATGTGGGCAAGGGCGTGCTCCACGCTGCCGCCGAACACATGGGGCATTTCTCCGTGGGTATGGTTTCTCGCCAACTCCACCGCCTTGAGGGCGGCTTCCAGACAGCCTTCGCCCTTCAGTGCAGAGATCTCCACGCACTGGCAGCCCAGCGCTTTGCTCAGTTTCTCCAGATCAATGGTATCGCCGTTCTTGCGGACCAGATCGATCATATTCACCGCCACCACCACCGGGTGACCCAGCTCGATCAGCTGGGTGGTGAGGTAAAGGTTGCGCTCGATATTGGTGCCGTCCACGATGTTCAGGATCGCATCGGGATGCTCTTTCACCAGATAGATCCGGGTCACCACTTCCTCGGGAGAATAGGGGGACAAAGAGTAAATGCCGGGCAGGTCCTGGATGATCACATCCGGCTGACCCTTCAGGCTGCCTTCCTTTTTCTCCACGGTGACACCGGGCCAGTTACCCACATACTGGTTAGAGCCGGTAAGGATATTAAACAGAGTAGTCTTGCCGCAGTTGGGGTTGCCGGCAAGGGCAATTTTAATGCTCATACTGGAATTCCTCTCATTCCGCTCAGACGACCTCTACCATTTCCGCGTCCGCCTTGCGGAGGCTCAGCTCATAGCCCCGGAGATTGATCTCCAGGGGGTCGCCCAGAGGCGCGACCTTGCGGACATAGATCTCCACGCCCTTGGTGATGCCCATGTCCATGATCCGGCGGCGTACCGCGCCCTCACCGTGGAGCTTTACCACGGTAACGGTCTGCCCCACCTTCGTGTCCTTCAGAGTTTTCATTCCAACTCCTCCTTCTATGTACACGATTAGCCTAGGCTAACCGCTTTCCGAAAAATTAAATTAGCCTAAGCTAACTGCATCATTATCATATCCGCATTTCCCCTCTTTGTCAAGTCTCAAATTGGAAAAATATCTCTCCGCCCCTGCCCCTTGCAAAAATCCTAAGGATATGGTATCTTAAACATATCTCTGGTAAGAAATGGGGTTTTCTCATGCTTTTGCAGGAATCCGGTGAAATGTACCTGGAAACCATTTATGTTTTGTCCCAAAAAAGCAATACGGTCCGCTCCATCGATGTGGCAGAGCATATGGGTTACTCCAAGCCCAGTGTCAGCCGCGCCGTGGGACTTTTGAAGCAGGGCGGCTATGTGGTCACCGACGAAGACGGTTTCCTCTCCCTCACCCCCGCCGGTACAGAAGTCGCCAACAAGATCTTTGAGCGGCACACCATTCTCACCCGGCTGCTCACCGCCGTGGGTGTCAGCGAGGAGACCGCGGCAGAGGATGCCTGCAAGATCGAGCATGTGATCAGCCAGGAGTCCTTTGAGGCCCTGAAGCGGTACTTAAAATAAGAAACAGCGCCGACAAGTTTGTCGGCGCTGTATTTTTATAAGGATGGGGTCATTGTCCCCTATGCTCCTCCTCCAGTACCCGGTAGGCTACCTTGCCCACCAGAGTTTTCGGCAATTCCCCCCGGAACTCGATATCATAGGGCATGGCATATTTGGCGATGTGCTCACGGCAGTAGCTGAGCAATGCCTGTCGGGTATCTTCATCCGGCTTGACCCCGGGGGCAGGCTGGACGAAGGCCTTGACCTTTTGCATTTTGTAAGGATCGGGCACGCCGATAACACAGCTCATCTGCACCAGAGGGCTGGCGTCCAGAATGTTCTCCAGCTGCGCAGGATACACATTGTAGCCGGAGGTGACGATCATCCGCTTGGCTCTGCCCTTGAAGTACACGAAGCCCTGTTCATCCATAACGCCCAGATCGCCGGTGTACACCCAGGTCAGACCGTCCTCATGCTTTCT
>JAZNJN010000056.1:0-6659 GCA_045578025.1 Faecousia sp.
ACTCCCGAATTTAAGGCAGCCGGTGATCCCGTCTACCTGTTCGGCGCAGCAAATGACACCGCTGAGGGTCAGAAATCTGTCTGGGAAGCCTTCCACGCGCTGCACATGGCCGGCAAGGTCAAGGCGGCCTGGGCTGTGGAATACGGTCTTGCTGAGGCTGTAATGAAGATGTCCTTCGGTAACTTAATCGGCTTTGCCTCCTGCGGCAATGTAAAGGATCAGTGGCACGCCGCCGGTATGTACGGCTTTATCGTGGCGGAGCTTGCCGAGGATGTGACCGTCCCCGGCGCTATGAAGATCGGTACTACTACCGCTGAGAGCGTGATCACTCTGGACGGCGACAGCGCTCCCATTGCCGAGCTACTTTCTCTGAACGAAACCGTTCTGGAAAAGGTCTATCCCACCAAGGTTGCGGAAAAGACCGAGGAGCTGCCCGTATTCGGCTACACCGGCGGCTGCACCGCAGCACCTGCCGTGAAGAACGCCAAGCCCAAGGTGCTGATCCCCGTCTTCCCCGGCACCAACTGTGAGTACGATTCCGCCCGGGCTATGATGTCTGCCGGCGCTGATCCCGAGATCTTCGTGGTACGCAACCTCAGCGCGGAGGATGTGACCCGGAGTGTGGAGCAGTTCGCAGCCAAGATCGCCCAGAGCCAGATGATCTTCATCCCCGGCGGCTTCTCCGGCGGCGATGAGCCCGACGGCTCTGCCAAGTTCATCACCGCATTCTTCCGCAACGCCGCCATCAAGGAGCAGGTCACAAGATTGCTGGAGGACCGGGACGGCCTGATGCTGGGTATCTGCAACGGCTTCCAGGCGCTGATCAAGCTGGGTCTGGTGCCCTTTGGCAAGATCATCGACACCGATGATGCCTGCCCCACTCTGACCTACAACACCATCGCCCGCCACCAGTCCAAGGTGGTCCGCACCCGGGTCTGCACCAACAAGTCCCCCTGGCTTGCCGGCACGGAAGTGGGTCAGATCTACAATGTCCCCATCTCCCACGGCGAGGGACGGTTCTTTGCAAGCCCCGAGCTGGCAATGCAACTGGCGGCAAACGGCCAGATCGCCACTCAGTATGTGGATCTTGATGGCAATCCCACCATGGATACCGCCTTCAACCCTAACGGCTCTATCTTCGCCATCGAGGGTATCACCTCCCCCGACGGCAGAGTGCTGGGCAAGATGGGTCACAGCGAGCGCTGGGTGAACGGCCTTTACCGGAATGTTCCCGGTGAATACGACATGAAGCTGTTCCAGTCCGCAGTGAAGTACTTTAAGTAACAGAAAACCCGGAAGCCTAGGCTTCCGTGTTTTTATTATCCTTCTTGTTTCCCCATTCGGGAATCGATCTTTTCCAAGGCGGCTTTCATGCCGGCGTAGGTCTCTTCATCGACCTTGCCCACGAAATTCTCCTCGTAAGCCGCCACCGCCTCCCGAATCCTCAGGACCCGCATACCGCCGCCGGTTGCGGTTTCATCCACGGTGTAAAGGGGCGTGTAGTCATAGTTCGTGATGGAAACCTTGCCGGTATCGCCGTCCTTGGTAATCTCCAAGTCCAGCAGAACGGAATAGTTTGTGCCCGCCTTCTGGGCATCGCCCAGAAGATCGCCCAGAGAATAGGCAACCAGTGTGCCCTTCGCGGCATCAAACTCCACCTTCTGCACATAGTGGGAATGGGTGCCGATGATGGCATCCACACCCTTTTCCAGCATCAGATCCCGAATCTTCTCCTGGGTGGCACTGATCTGGTTGTTGAACTCACTGCCCCAGTGGAGCAGAGCGATTGTCACATCGGGCTTACGCTTTTCCACCGCTTCCAGAATGGCGGTAATGCCCTCGGTATCCACCTTCTGGTAGGCGCTGTTGTAATCCGTGTACAGAAGATTGACGCAGTCTTCGCTGCCGGCAGGCAGGCCCATGCCGTCCATGCCCTTGGTAAAGGCCACAACCGCCACCTTAATACCGTCAATCTGGCGGATCAAATAGCCGCCGCTTTCGGAAAACTGCTGGGAATTTTCATAGGCGCCCACCGGCTCCATACCGGCAGCGCGAATGCCCTGCAGGGTGGCGCTCAAACCGGACAAACCGTTGACCACGCTCTGGGAGTTTGCCGCCTGCACGAGATCCACGCCGGCATTTCGCAGGGCCTGCATCATCTGCTGGGGAGCAGATCTGTTGGCATCTCCATAGGGCGCGCCGAACAGACTTCCTTCAAAATTCACCGCAGTCAGGTCTGCGCCGCCCAAAACCGGGGCAGCATCCAAAAACACCTGGGTATAGTCATAATTGCCACTCAATGTGGTACCGGAGACCACGGTTTTGTCCGTCACATTCAGATCGCCGCCGGCCACAAAATGGATCACCGTATCCGGCTGCGTGGGGATCGGTTCTGTTTCTGTGGGATTGGTCTGGGTGGACGGCTCGGTGCTTAACTGTGGCTCGGTAGGCTGGGGCATATGGACGAGACCCTGAGTAATCAACAGCGCTGCGACACAAAGCACCAGCGTCACCGCAGTCACCACAATACCGATCTTCAAAAACTTCTGCTGTTTCGCCAGAAGCTGCCGTTCCTCCCGCCGCTCGTCACGGCGCATATTCAATTCGTCATCGTTGAGCGCCATAGCGAGACTCCTTTCGGCTTTCTGAGTCTTTATTGTACACCATTTTGCCCCAATACACAAGTACCCCAAAGGAAAAAGCTGCCGCGGTTTTCCGCAGCAGCTTTCTTTTAATATACGGTGTAGAACAGTGCCATGAAAATCAACGCAACTGCCATAGCAGCGCCGCCGGAGATCAGCAAAAAGCCGTAGCCTTTTACCCGCTTTTCCCGCTGACGCTCCACATAGTCGGCATACTTTTCGTCCCTGTACCGTCCTCCGGGGATCAACGACCGGAAAGCAAAAGTAACCGCATAGGTAATGCCGTCCAGTGCGCCGGTATTCAGCGACCAGATCATAGCGCCGAACATCAGCAGCAGAATCCCGGGAACTGTAAAGGCATCACAGAGCATCCGGTACTGATCTACCAGCTCCGCACCCGCAAAATCCCGCAGGGCGATATAGGCATAGGCCAGCAATCCCACAAACACAGCGCAGCTGCCGTACTTGATCAGCAGCACTTTGATCTGCTTGCTCACAGGCCAAGCTCCTTCTTGTAGCGCAGCTCTTCCTCGTCGTTACAGTAGACAAAGTGGCCGGGCTTGATTTCCCGCATGGAGGGCTTGTTCACAGAGTAATCATGCTCAGCCAGAGAATTGTAGGTGATTCTCTGACGGTTCTTCTCACTGTGGGGATCCGGCAGGGGAATAGCGGACAGCAGGCTCTTGGTGTAAGGATGGAGAGGATGGGCAAACAGCTCATCGGAAGATGCCAGCTCTACCATCTTACCAAAGTACATAACACCGATGCGGTCGGAGAAATACTTGACCACGCTCAGGTCATGGGCGATGAACAGAATGGTCAAATCCAGGGTATCCCGCAGCTCATTGAGCAGGTTGATGACCTGGGCCTGGATGGACACGTCCAGCGCAGAGATGGGCTCGTCCGCGATCAGCAGCTCGGGGTGCATGATCACGCTCCGAGCGATACCGATACGCTGACGCTGACCGCCGGAGAATTCGTGGGGATACCGGCCGGCGTGCTCCCGCACCAGACCAACCAGCTCCAGAATCTCGTAAACCTTCTGGTCGATATAGGCCTGATCCTTGATGCCGTTGATGACCAGACCCTCGGAGATGATCTCCTTGACGGTCATACGGGGATTCAGAGATGCGATGGGGTCCTGGAAGATCATCTGGATCTGGGTGATCAGCTTGGTCTTGTTGGCCACCCGCAGCTCATCCCGATACTTCTTCTTCAGCTCCGCAAGCTCTGCGCCCTGGGCCTGCTCCAGCTTGGGAGAATACTCGGCCTTGACCTTTTCCACCAGGGTCTTTGCATATTCCCGGTCGGAATACTTGTGGTCAAAGGCAGCCTTCTTGATCTCAGCGCGCAGCTCCTTGATTCGGGCCTGGCAGGCTGCGATCTTCTCCTCGGCATTAACGCTCTTTTCCTTCTTCAAACGGCGGATCTCGGCGTTTTGCTCCCGGATCTCATCCCGGTAAGCCTTGGTGCCGGCGCAGATGCGCTGACCCTTGAAGTAGATAGAGCCGGAGGTGATGTCATAGATCTTGATGATGGAACGGCCGGTGGTAGTCTTACCGCAGCCGGACTCGCCAACCAGACCGAAGACTTCGCCCTTCTTAATGTCGAAGCTGACATTGTCGACTGCCTTCGTCGGTCCAAAGTACTGGCACAGGTTTTCTACTCTCAGCAAGGTTTCCTGATTGCTCACTGCTTTGCACCTCCGTTCTTGGCTTTCATTCTCTCGATGCGGTCAGTGATGATCTTGGGGATCTCCACCTTGGGTGCATCGGGATGGAGCAGCCAGGTGGCTGCCTTATGGGTCTCGGAGACCGCAAACATAGGCGGCTGCTGCTCAAAATCGATCTGCATGGCGTACTTATTGCGGTCCGCAAAGGCATCGCCCACAGGGGGATAGATCATGTTGGGAGGAGTGCCGGGGATGGCATCCAGCTTTTCCTTGGTGTCCAGATCGGGCATGGAGGAAAGCAGCGCCCAGGTGTAGGGATGGCGGGGATCGTAGAAGACATCGTCGGCTGTGCCGTACTCCACGATCTTACCGGCGTACATAACGGCGATATCGTCTGCCATGTTGGCAACAACACCCAGGTCATGGGTGATGAAGATAACAGACAGATTGCGCTCCACCTTCAGCCGGTTGATCAGCTCCAGGATCTGGGCCTGAATGGTCACGTCCAGAGCGGTGGTAGGCTCGTCACAGATCAGGATCTCGGGGTCAGCCGCCAGGGCAATGGCAATAACGATACGCTGACGCATACCGCCGGAGAACTCAAAGGGATACTGATAGTACCGCATACGGGGCTCAGCGATACCCACTTCCTCCATCAGCTTGATGGCCTTTTCCTTAGCCATGGCATGGGTGACCTTATAGACAGCCTTGGAGGCCTTGTCCTTAAAGTAATCGATGATCTCCACGCTGCGCTTGTCGAAGTCCACATTGGCTGCATTGCCGATGTAGCCTTCGTAGCTGGCAATGAGCTGGTCGATGACCTTCAGAATGCCGCCCTTCAGCTCATCAAGGTCCACGACCACCTTGGGCACGACCTTCCAGTCCACAGTCTTGCCCCTGGCAATGAGGGCCTCCCGTCTCTTGGTCTGACGGGCGAAACGGGCTTCTTCCTTGGGATTGCGCTTGGTGTAGTAGAAATACTTTTCGATGCCGTTGACCAGAGCGCTGCTGAAGGTATAGGCTGCGCTGTCCTTGGTCATTTCCAGACGGTCGATGGTAGCTTCCACCTGGGAAGACAACGTCTTTGCATACTTCAGTGCAGACTTCTGGTCGAAGTCGCCCTGATAGAACACCTTTGCCTCCTGCAGAGCGGGAATCAAAGCCTTCTTCTTTTCCAGCGCCGCATTGAAGGAATGGATCACAGCCTTCTTCTCCACCTGGATGAACTGCTCCATGAAGTTCTCATTCAGATACTTCAGGCACTTTTCATTCAGCGCATCCACATCCATCGCGCTCAAATCCTCATTGGGATTCTTGAGGGCATAGAAGCCGATACGGAAGAAATTGGGCCGGGTCTGACCGTTCATTTCGGTCAGCAGGCTTTCCAGCTCCTTCAGAGTGGAGGTGATGCTCTCCGGCAGCGTATCGCTGCCCTTTTGATACTCGCCGCTGACAGCATCCAGTTTTTCAGCCAGGGCGTTCAGGCGATCGGTATAGTGGGCCAGGAAGAAGGGATCGTTGATGGCCTTCAGCTTCTTGCGATATTCCTTCAAGGTGGTCTTCACATCCACCTTCTGCTTTTTGCTTACAAGGAACAGGAAGTCTTCAATGGATGCCACCAGACCTTCGGAGGCAGTCTCGGAATTGTTGTAGTTCAGCTCCAGATGGTTGGCCTGAATGCAGAATTTGTCAAAGGTCTGGGTCAGCTCCTTCGCCATGGCCTCGTCACCGGTAGCAGCGGCAATATGCTTGCACAACAGCGCCAGAGTGCTGTTAAACTCGTCCTTCGCCTCGACGCGGCTGGTCTTGTTCTTCAGCAGCATGGCCTCGGTGATCTGCTTGCCGATCTTGACGATGGGGTTCAAGCTGGACAGGGGGTCCTGGAAAATCATGGAGATCTCGTCGCCGCGGATCTTGCACATATCCTCCTCGGTGATCTTCAGCAGGTCCTTGCCGTCGTACAGGATCTCGCCGCCCTCCACGATGGAGTTGCCGGCCAGAATGCCCAGGATGGCCTTGGAAGTAACGGACTTGCCGGAGCCGGATTCGCCGACAATGGCCAGAGTCTTGCCCCGCTCCAGATCAAAGGAGATATCCCGAACAGCCTTCAGGGTACCGCTGGAGGTACGGAAGGAGATTTTTAAGTTTTTAACTTCAAGAATCTTATCCATAGTTTATTCCTCCACGCCGCGCAGTGCCGGGTTAAAGGCATCGCGCAGGCCGTTGCCGAACAGGTTGAAACAGATCATCAGCAGGCTGATGACCAATGCGGGATACAGCATCAGATGGGGATAGTTTGTCCAGATCGCGCTGGCATCGGACAGCAAGGTACCCAGAGAGGTACC
>JAZNJN010000057.1:0-5166 GCA_045578025.1 Faecousia sp.
GGCTGCTTAAGCAGCCCGGTTTGTATATCTTGTGATAAATGATCGTTTATATGCGTAATGGAGCGCGCAGCGCGAGCCTCCCTTGTGTAAAGGGAGGTGTCAGCCGAACAGGCTGACGGAGGGATTGTCAATCCCCCAGTCTCACTTCGCTCGCCAGCCCCCTTTACACAAGGGGGCCTTGGAGGCGTTGCAATTCTATGCTAGGAGGATGTAACTATGGCATCCAATCGTATCAATCGCATCAATGAAGAGATCCAGAAGTCCCTGGCGGACAGCCTGCGCACCGTAAAAGATCCCCGGGTGGCAGACGCGCTGATCTCCATCACCCGGGTGGAGACCACCCCGGATCTGCGTTACACCAAGGTATATGTGAGCATTCTGCAGGAGGAAAAGGCAGCGGACGCCATGAAGGGCTTAAAATCCGCCGCCGGCTACTTGCGCCGTCAGCTGGGCAGCGATGTGCGGCTGCGCTGCGTGCCTCAGATCGTGTGGGCACTGGATGATTCCATCACCTACGGCGCCAAGCTGCTGGCACTGATCAACTCCCTTGAGGTATCAAACGATGACGAGAGTTGATTGTGCCCGGTGGCTGCAGGAGCATAACGATTACCTGATCCTCACCCACCGCCGTCCCGACGGAGATACCCTCGGCTCTTCCGCCACTCTGTGTTTAGGCCTGCGTAAAATGGGCAAGCGGGCATATATTCTGGAGAATCCGGAGATCACCCCCAAGTACGCCCATCTGCATCAGGGTCTGACCAAGCCTGCTGCTGAGGAGCATGACACCGTCATTTCCGTAGATGTGGCATCGCCCCATATGCTGCCCGACAGCTTTTTCCAGCTCATTGACCGGCTGGCGCTGCGGATCGATCACCATTACAGTGCCGATTCCTTCGCCCCCAATGAGCTGGTGGATCACACTGCCGCCGCCTGTGGCGAAATTGTGTACGATGTGCTGCGGCTGCTGGAAATCCCGCTGGACAAGCCCATGGCAGAGGCCCTCTATACCGCTGTGTCCACCGACACCGGCTGCTTCCGCTATTCCAACACCACCGCCCACACCTTACAGACGGCGGCTGCCTGTTATGAAACTGAGGCGGAGCTGTACCCCATCAATCTATCCTTGTTTGACTCCAATTCCCACGCCAGATTACGGCTGCAGGGTTGGATGGCAGAGAACACCCGGCTCCTAGCCGGCGGCAAGCTTGCCATCTGCGCCCTGCCCAGAAAGGTGGAGGAGGATCTGGGTCTTACGGAGGATGACTTAGAAAATGTCTCCGGCTTCCCCCGCTCTATCGAGGGCGTAAAAATGGCGGCGACCCTCCGGGAAAGCGCCGACGGGAGCGTGAAGATCTCCGTCCGGGCTGTGCCGGGATATGACGCCGCGGCAGTCTGCCAAAAATTCGGCGGCGGCGGTCACAAAGGTGCTGCCGGTGCAGGTACTGACCTGCCCCTTGCAGAGGCCGCCAAGGCAGTGGAAAAAGTCATGCTGGAGGTGGCGCTGTGAACGGCATCGTCATCGTAGACAAGCCCCAGAACTGGACCAGCCAGGATGTAACTGCCCGGCTGCGCCGGGTGTTCAACACCCGCAGGATCGGTCACGGCGGCACATTGGATCCCCTGGCCACCGGCGTGCTGCCGGTTTTCGTGGGCCGAGCCACCCGGGGCGTTGAATTTTTTGAACACGCGGAAAAGACCTATGAGGCCACCATCCGCCTAGGTCTTACCACCGATACCGAGGACACCACCGGCACTGTGCTGGAAGAAAGGGACGTCTGCCTTACTGAGGAAGATTTTCTTGCTGTTCTGCCCCAATTCCGGGGAGAAATTCTGCAAGTTCCCCCCATGTACTCTGCGCTGAAGATAAACGGTCAAAAATTGGTAGACCTTGCCCGGAAGGGTAAGGAAGTGGAGCGGCAGCCCCGCCCCATAACCATCCACGAACTGGAATGTTTGGAATTTACCGGCAACACCGCCCGTCTGCGGGTGCGCTGCTCCAAGGGTACTTACATCCGCACACTGTGCAAGGATATCGGGCAAGCTCTCGGCTGCGGCGGCTGCATGGCAGCGCTGCGCCGGGTCAGCGCCGGAGAGTACACCATCGCCGAAGCCGTTCCCCTGCAGGAGCTGCTGGATACGGAAACTCCCGAGAAATATCTGCGGGCGGTAGACACCATGTTCCGTAGTTATGAAGCCGTCACATTGACGGAAAAGCAGGAACAGCGCTGCCGAAACGGCAATTCCTTTACTTTGAACATCCCCGACGGTACATACCGGGTCTACGGAAAAAGCGGGAAATTTCTCGCCCTGTCCAAGGTGGACAGCGGCGTTATGTCAACCATTAAGAGCTTTTTTGAGGTTTGATAGAGTAATAAACGATCGTATATATTCGCAATCTCGATAGGATGCGTAGGGCGTGGCCTTGGTCCCGCCGCCGATACTCGCCCGGTGTTTTCGGCGGGAGCAATGAATTTTGGTATGATTGCCATTGGCAATCATTGTTATTGTGATTCGCTGCGCGGAGCACCACCCCCGCCCTACATTTCCGATTTGGATTTACTCGCATAAACGATCATTTCCCTCACCAACAGGAGAATTATGAAAGAAAGAACGATCTATGCCCTGGGGTTTTTTGACGGGGTGCATTTGGGTCATGCGGCGCTGTTAGCCGCGTGCCGGGAACTAGCAAAAGAATATGGCTGCAAGGCCGGTGTCCTCACCTTCGCCACCCACCCGGATGCACTGGTGCTGAGCAAAGCACCCGGTCTGATCAATACCGATGCTGACCGGGAGCGGCTTTTGCGCGCCCATGGCATGGATACCGTCATCACACTGCCCTTTGACGAAAACCTGCGCACCATGTCCTGGCAGGACTTTTTCCGCCTGCTGACGGAAAAGCACAACGCCGGTGGCATCGTCTGCGGCGAGGATTTTCGGTTCGGCTACCGGGGCGAGGGCAATGCTGCGAAACTGAAAGCAGCCTGCAAAAATGCGGGAATTCCCTGCGTGATCGTGCCTCAGCAGCGGCTGAATGGCACGGTGGTCTCCTCCACCTATGTCCGGGAGCTTCTTGCCCAGGGTGAAATGGAAAAAGCGGTGAAATTTCTTGGACATCCCCACATTCTGACAGGAAAAGTAGTGGCTGGTCGGCAGCTGGGACGCACCATCGGCGTCCCCACCGCCAATATTCTGCTGCCGGAGGGTCTGCTGATCCCCAAATGCGGCGTATATGCCTGTACATGCCATGTGGGCGGGCATTGCTATCTGGCCGTGACCAACATCGGCAGCCGTCCCACAGTAGAGGGTCACCAGGTCCGGGCAGAAAGCTGGATCCTGGATTTTGAGGGCGACCTGTACGGCAAAGAGATCACGCTGGCGTTTTACACGTTCCTCCGGGAGGAGGAAAAATTCCCCGATCTTGCCTCTTTGCAGGCCGAAATTCAAAAAAACGGGGAAGAAACCCGGAAATTCTTTGGAAAAATCTGAAATTTTTCCTTTACTTTTGGGAAAACTTATGCTAAGATAGTCGGGCTGGCTATGTCCAGACGAAATTTCTATGCCCGCAGCTCAGTTTTGGGAAGACACCGACCCTTTACTTGGCGCGAGGTAAATTTAAAAAAGGTGGTAAACACAATGATTCAGAAGGAAAAGAAGACCCAGGTCATCCTGGAAAACGCAACCCACGAAGGCGATACCGGTTCTCCCGAGGTTCAGGTCGCCATCCTGACCGCCCGCATCAACAAGCTGACTGATCACCTGCGCGTCCACAAGCATGACAACCACTCCCGCCGTGGTCTGCTGATGATGGTCGGTAAGCGCCGCAGCCTGCTGGACTATCTGGCAAAGAAGGACATCAACCGCTACCGTGCTCTGATCGCCAAGCTGGGTATCCGTAAGTAAGAAACTCGAAAGGGCGATGGGAGACCATCGCCCTTTCTTAGTTGAAAGATGAAAGATAAAAGTGAAAAGTTATGGTGTGCTTCGCACAAATAGGATCATTGCCGCAGGCAATACCTTAACTTTCATCTTTACACTTTCCGCTTTCAACTCCGCATTCGCCGGGAGATATTTAGCAGTTGAAAGAGATGCTGAAATGCAGCATTTGTTTCAAGTGCTAAACCTCCCGAACCAACCAAGTTGAAAGATAAAAGTTGAAAGTTGAAACTTTTTTGGATCATCGCCGGAGGCGATACCTTAACTTTCCACTTTTCACTTTCCACTTTCAACTAAAATCACTAAGGAGGTAAACCAAATGATTACTCGCAAGCAGTATCCCAACCATCATGTTTACGAGACCGAGATCGGCGGCCGTACCTTTACCGTCGAGACCGGCAAGGTCGCTGAGCTGGCAAACGCCGAGTGCATCTGCCGTTACGGCGACACCGTGGTGCTGACTACCTGCACCTGCAACCCCATCCCCAAGGCTGGTATCGACTACTTCCCTCTGACCATCGAGTTCGAAGAGAGAATGTACTCCGTGGGCCGTATCCCCGGCTCCTTCAACCGCCGGGAGGGCAAGCCCTCCGAGCGGGGCATCCTGAACAGCCGTATCATCGACCGTCCCATGCGTCCCCTCTTCGACGAGGAGCTGCGTAACGACACCGTGGTGACCTGCACTGTTCTGGCTACCGACCATGAAAACCCTGTGGAGATCGTGGCTTCCCTGGGCGCATCCATCGCCATCGCCACCTCCGATGTCCCCTGGAACGGCCCTGTTGCCACCACCAATGTGGCTTACCTGAACGGCCAGTATATCGTCAACCCCTCCGCTGAGGAGCGGGACAACTGCGAGTGCTTCGTGTGCATTTCTTCCACCTTCGAGAAGGTGGTCATGATCGAGACCGAGGCCAACGAAGCTCCCGAGAACATCGTTTACGAGTGCATCCGCGTGGCCCACGAGACCAACATGGAGATCGTAAAGTTCATCAACGGTATCGTTGCTGAGATCGGCAAGCCCAAGTTCACCTTCGAGAAGGCTGCTGTCAACCATGACCTGCTGGACGACCTGATCGAGTACGGCCTGCCCCAGATCGAGTACGCTCTGGACACCGACGACAAGAACATCCGCGAGGAGCGCCTCACCGCCGCCCGCATCGACTTCAAGAACAAGTTCGTGGAGAAGTACGGCGAGGAAGAGTTCGAGATGCACATCGAGGTCTGCCTCTA
>JAZNJN010000058.1:0-11525 GCA_045578025.1 Faecousia sp.
CTGTGGTATAATGAACAAAATATAGCCAATTTGGGCATTTGCAAAATTACGATTCGACAAGGGAGATTCTTATGGGACTGATTACGAAGCTTTTCGGCACCCGTTCCCAGCGGGAGCTGAAGAAGATTCAGCCGCTGGTTGACAGCGTGCTTGCGCTGGAAGAAGAATATAAAGCCCTCAGCGAGGACGCGCTGAAGGCAAAAACTGCCGAGTTTAAGGCCCGGCTTTCTGAGGGTGAAACTCTGGACGATCTGCTCCCCGAAGCCTTTGCCGCCATTCGGGAAGCGGCTGACCGGGTGCTGGGCATGCGCCCCTACCCCGTGCAGATCATCGGCGGTATCATTCTGCATCAGGGCCGCATCGCGGAGATGAAGACCGGCGAAGGCAAAACTCTGGTGGCCATCCTCCCCTGCTATCTAAACGCGCTGACCGGACGGGGTGTCCATGTGGTCACCGTCAACGATTACCTTGCCAAGCGCGACTCTGAGTGGATGGGCAAGGTCTACCGCTACATGGGACTTAGCGTCGGTCTGATCATTCCCGGCATGGCCCCCGCCGAGCGCCGGGAAAGCTATTTAGCAGACATCACCTACTGCACCAATAACGAGCTGGGCTTCGACTACCTGCGGGACAATATGGCCATCTACAAGCAGGAACTGGTCCAGCGGGGACACGCCTTTGCCATCGTGGACGAGGTGGACTCCATCCTCATCGACGAGGCAAGAACCCCTCTGATCATCTCCGGCAAGGGTGAAGATTCCTCCAAGCTCTACGAGATGGCAGACCATTTCGTTTCCACCTTGCGCAAGCAGGTCTTCGCCAAGACCGAGGACAAGGAAGTTCACGACGATTACGACTGCGACTATTTTGTGGACGAAAAGAGCCGCACCGTCAGTCTGACTGCCAAGGGCATTGAAAAAGCAGAACGGTTCTTCGGCGTGGAGAATCTGGCAGACGCAGAAAATTCCACCATCTCCCACCACATCAACCAGGCCATGAAGGCCCGGGGTATCATGAAAAAGGATATCGACTATGTGGTGAAGGATGGACAGATCATCATCGTCGACGAGTTCACCGGCCGACTGATGTACGGAAGACGCTATAACGAAGGCCTGCATCAGGCCATCGAAGCCAAGGAAAAGGTCACCGTGGCCGGGGAAAGCAAGACCCTTGCCACCATCACCTTCCAGAACTTCTTCCGCCTTTATGACAAGCTCTCCGGCATGACCGGTACAGCGCTGACGGAGGAAGAGGAATTCGCCACTATTTACCAGCTGGACGTGGTGGAGCTCCCCACCAACAAGCCCATCGCCCGGGCCGGCCTTTCCGACATCGTTTACAAGACGGAACTGGCTAAATTCCGCGCCATCATTCAGCAGGTGAAGGAATGCTACGCCAAGGGTCAGCCGGTGCTGGTTGGCACCATTTCCATTGAAAAGAGCGAGATCCTCAGCAAGCTTCTCAAGCGGGAGGGCATCCCCCACAACGTGCTGAACGCCAAGTATCACGAGCAGGAAGCGCAAATCGTTGCCCAGGCGGGTAAATTCGGCGCGGTCACCATCGCCACCAACATGGCAGGCCGTGGCACGGATATCAAGCTGGGCGGCAACGCAGAATTCCTTGCCATGAGCGAACTGCGCAAAGCGGACACCCCCGAGGAGCTCCTTGCAGAGGCAGACTCCTACGCAGAAACCAGCGATCCCGAGATCCTTGCCATCCGCGCCAAGTACGAGGCGCTTCTGCAGAAATACAGAGCCGAAATTGCCGAGGAAGCACAGAAGGTCTGCGATGCCGGCGGTCTTTATATCATCGGTACCGAGCGCCACGAATCGAGGCGTATCGACAATCAGCTCCGCGGCCGTTCCGGCCGTCAGGGCGACCCCGGCGCCAGCCGTTTCTACCTCAGCCTGCAGGACGATCTAATGCGGCTGTTCTCCTCTGACCGGGTCTTTGCCATGATGGATACTCTGGGCATGGATGAGGACACCCCCATCGATGCCAAAATCCTCTCCGGCGCAGTGGAAAACGCCCAGAAAAGCGTGGAAAGCCGGAACTTCCGGGTGAGAAAGAGCGTGCTGGAATACGACGATGTGATGAACACCCAGCGCGAGATCATCTACGCCCAGCGGCAGAAGGTGCTGGACGGCGAAGACCTCCGAGAGAATATGATGAGCATGCTCCGCAGCACTGTGGATACTGCCGTTGCAGAAGACCCCACATCGGTGCTGGGCCGTTTCCAGGGCATTTTCTTCCCCAGAGGTGCATTGACCGCTGAGCAATGCCAGGATGCAGAGCTGGTATACGCCGCCGCCGCGGAAAGCTACGACCGGAAGGAAAAAGCCATCACCCCCGCTGTCATGCGGGAGCTGGAGCGGGTTGTCATGCTCCGGGTGGTTGACGAATACTGGATGGATCATATCGATGCCATGGACGATCTGAAGCAGGGCATCGGTCTGCGTGCCTACGGCCAGCACGACCCTGTGGTGGCCTACAAGGAAGAGGGCTACGACATGTTCCAGAGCATGGTAAACGCCATCCGGGAGGAAACCATCCGCCGGATGTTCCTGGTCCAGCTGCAGCCTCGCCAGGAAGTCAAGCGGGAAAAGGTAGCCAAGGAGACTTTTGCCAGCGGCACCAAGGATTCCATGGTCAAAAAGCAGCCGGTGCGCAACAAGGACAAGAAGGTGGGCCCCAATGACCCCTGTCCCTGCGGCAGCGGTAAGAAGTACAAAAAGTGCTGCATGCAAAAGGATAAGGCGCAGTAAATAAGCGTTTATGTGAGCATCAAAGCCTCCCTCTGACGAGGGAGGTGGCAGCCCGCAGGGCTGACGGAGGGAGAGAACGACTACCCCTCAGTCACGGCTAACGCCGCGCCAGCTCCCCTGACAAGGGGAGCCTTAGTGCGCTAAACGATCATTTATCTACCTGTTTGGAGTAAACACCATGTCGATCATCACCCAAAAAATGGGTTCTTTAGAATACCTGTATTGTGAAGCTATTTCCGTGCCCCACTGCTTTACCACCCGCTACGGCGGTGTCAGCGAGGGCATCCTTTCCAGTCTGAACATCGGCGCTCACCGGGGCGACTCTACGGAAAACATAGAGAAAAACTATGCTATTTTAGGAAACGCACTGGGTTTTGACCCCAAAAATGCCGTCCTTACCCGGCAGATCCACACGGATATCATCCGCCAGGTCACCAAAGCGGATGCTATGGGGTTAGACCACGGTGTTTACCCCGAATGCGACGGACTGATCACCAACGACCCCGGTACGGCGCTGGTGATCTTCACCGCGGACTGCACCCCCATTTTGCTCCACGACCCGGTCACCGGCGCAGTGGGCGCGGTCCATGCCGGCTGGCGGGGCACTGCTGCGGACATCGCCGGAAAGGCCGTCCGGGCAATGGTGGACACCTTCGGCTGCGATCCGAAGAATATCCGCGCCGCCATCGGCCCCAACATCGGCGCTTGCTGCTTTGAAACTGACAAGGAAGTGTCGGAGGCTATGGTAAGCACCTACGGCAGCGCCGCAAAAGCGTACCTCTCTCCCGCGGTCGATAAGCATTATGTAAACCTAAAAGAACTGAACGCCCTCTCTCTTAAGAATGCGGGTGTGACAAACATTACCATCAGCAGCGCCTGCACCGCCTGTGAGTCGGACCGTTTCTGGTCTCACCGGGTGACAAAAGGAGCCCGGGGCTCTCAAGGCGCCATCATCGTATGTAAGGAGGAACGGTCATGAAACCCATTACTGCCATCTTATTATGCCTGCTGCTGACCCTTTCTCTTTTCAGCGGCTGCGACAGCGAGGAAGCGCCCTATATCCCCACCGGCGATGCCCTGGACATGGGCGGGAATGTCACCATAGCGCCCACCGATCCTCCCAAACAGCAGAATTTGACCATGGTCTACACCCCCGGCGGCTCGCTGAATCCCTACACCGCCAACGATTACACCAATCGGGCGCTGTTCCCGCTGATGTATCAAAGTCTTTTCAATGTGGACCGGGATTATAATGTGACCCCCATCCTCTGCCAGAGCTTTCAGGTCTCTTCCGATATGAAGACCTACACCTTTTGGCTTGCCCCCGCCCGGTTTGCCGACGGCACAGCCTTGACCGCTGAGGACGTGGCCGCCAGCTTGAACGCCGCCAAAGAGGGCAGCTATTACAGCGGCCGCTTCCAGCACATTACCTCCGTGGTCAATGGTGGCGACTGTGTGGTGATCCAGCTGGATACTCCCTTTGAAAATCTCCCCATTTTGCTGGACATTCCCATTGTGAAGGCGTCCGAGACCGGCGCAGCTAACCCCATAGGTACCGGTCCTTATGTGATGGACACCTCCATCGGCGGTTTGCGGCTGCGGCGGCAGGCAGCATGGTGGTGCAGCGAAAGCGCAGATTTCCTGGTCACCTCCGCTTACATCCCTCTGGTGGAAGCAAAATCTCCCAGCCAAGTGCGCGATCAGTTCGAATTTTCCGATGTGGGACTTGTTTGCGCCGATCCCGGCTCGGACACCTATGCGGATTACCGCTGCGACTATGAGATCTGGGACTGTGAAAACGGTCTGTTCCTCTATCTGGTGTGCAATTCTAAGAGCAAGGTATTCTCCAACGACACTGTCCGTAGGGCGCTGACCCACGCCATCGACCGGGATTCCATCGTTAAGAATTTCTACCGGGGCTTTGCCCGCAGCGCATCCTTGCCCGCATCCCCCGCCTCCCCTTGGTACGATGCCGCGCTGGCTCAGCGGTACAGCTATGACTCTTTGGCATTCACCACCGCCCTGACCGATGCCAACATGCAGGGCGAGCCGGTAACACTGCTCCTGAACTCCGACGATTCCCTTCGCCTGCGGGTGGGCAGAGCCATCGGAAAAATGCTCAAAGAAGCCGGTCTGGCGGTCACCGTACTGGAGCTGACCAGTGCCAAATTCGTCGAGCATCTGCGCTGGGGTGAATATGACCTGTATCTCGGTCAGACCAAGCTCTCCCCCAACATGGACCTGTCCCCCTTCTTCCGGAACAACGGTGCCTTAAGCTACGGCGGTCTTGCCGACGGCGCCATCTACGCCATGACGCTGGAATCCCTTGCCAACAGCGGTAACTACTATAACCTCCATGAGTTAGTGATGGAAGATGCCCAGCTTTGCCCCATTCTGATGCGCAGTTACTGTGTCTACGCCACCCGGGGACTGCTGACCAATCTGAACCCCACCCGAGATAATCTGTTCTACTACACCCTTGGAAGAACCATGGCCGATGCCATTGTATCTTAAAAAATGAGGACGCCCCGATTGGGGCGTCCTTTTTTCTTCCTTAGCAGCAGCCGCAGTTGTTGTCACAGCCGCAGCCGTTGTTGCTGTAAGCAGTGCCGTTGTTGCCACAGCCGCAGCAGAACAGCAGAACCAGGATGATGATCCACCAGCAGTTGTTGCCACCGAAACAGTTATTGCCACACATAAAGAATACCTCCAAATAATTTGTCAGCGGGTTTGCCGCTCATTCCATGGTATTCCCCGGGGCAAAAAAGGTGCAGCCGGCAGGTTTGTACTATTTTCTCAGATAAAGTATCGTTCACGCAAGGAACAAAGCCTCCCTCTGACGAGGGAGGTGGGTCGCCGCAGGCGAGACGGAGGGAGAGATAAATAAATTCTCTCCCCCAGTCTTTTTGCTACGCAAAAATCCAGCCCCCTCGTCAGAGGGGGCCTTTGATAAGGTAAACGATCCTTTACAGTTCTCTCAGGGCATCTACGAGGGCAGTTTTGGAGGCGGTCTTGTCGTCTTTGACCTTGATGACCTTGGCGGGGCAGCCGGCAACCACCGTGTTGGGCGCCACATCGCCTACCACCACCGCGCCGGCAGCCACCACGGCATCATGACCGATGCGGCAGCCTTCGATGACCACGGCGTTGGCACCGATAAGCACATTGTCCTCCACGATCACCGGGGTCGCGGAAGCGGGCTCGATGACACCTGCCAGCACCGCGCCGGCACCCACATGGCAATTCTTGCCCACCGTAGCTCTGCCGCCCAGCACAGCACCCATGTCGATCATAGTACCCTCGCCGATGACCGCACCGATATTGATGATCGCACCCATCATAATGACGGCATTCTTACCGATCTCCACCTGCTCCCGGATCACCGCACCCGGCTCGATGCGGGCAGGGATGTCCTTCATGTCCAGCATAGGGATGGCGGAATTGCGGCAGTTGTTCTCGATCTCCAGATGGGCAAATTCGTTGCTTTCAAGCACCGATGCGATGTCCTTCCAGTCACCGAAAACGATCTTGCAGCTTTTTCCCGCGGGAAACTCGTGACAGCCGGGGAAAGCCACGGGAGTCTTCTCCCAGACATAGACTTTTACGGGGGTCTTCTTTTCCGAGGTGCGGATGTATTCAATAATTTCCTGTGCGTTCATAATTGCACTCCTTCTGTAGTTTTTTACCATGTTACCACTGTTGGCGGAAAAACACAAGTACAGAAATTGACACTTTCCGGAAAATCGTCTATAATGAATGCAATTATTTGCATTGGAGGCGTACACATGCAGATTATCGATGACCGCCGCGCCCTGCACCGCATTCCGGAGCTGGAGCTTACACTGCCGAAAACCACGGCATACCTGCGCGCTGCGCTGGAAAACTTGGTTTGTAAAGTTTTTTCCCCCATAGAAAGCTCCCTCTGCGCCTTTTTTGACTTTGGGCAGGAAGAAACCATCGCATTCCGGGCGGATTGCGACGGCCTGCCGGTGACAGAAAAGAACGATCTCCCCTTTGCCTCCACCCACCCCGGTCAAATGCACGCCTGCGGTCACGACGGGCATATGGCGATCCTTTTAGAGCTTGCCCATCGGCTGAGCAGGAAAACGAATCTCCGCCACAATGTGCTGCTGGTGTTCCAACCCGGTGAGGAAAGTCCCGGCGGTGCAAGACTGATCTGCGAAAGCGGCGTTTTTGAAAAATACAATGTCCGCGCAATTTTCGCCCTGCACCTGTGGCCCGGTCTCACGCCCGGCAAGGTCTTCAGCCGGAAAAACGAGCTGATGGCCCGATCCAGTGAGATCAATGTGGACATCACTGGTCGTTCTGCCCATATCGCCAAGGCTGCCGAAGGGCTGGATGCCCTTGCCGCCGGCACGGAATTCTACCGCCGGGCAGTTTCCATGGAGCAGGCGCTTCCCTCCCATGTTTACCGCCTGCTGAAATTCGGCAGAATGGCAAGCGGCACTGTCCGCAACGCCATCTCCGCCCATACTCGACTGGAGGGCAGCCTGCGGGCATTCCAGGACGATACTTTTGATTCCCTCCGCAAGGGTCTGGATACCATCGCCAACCAAGTCTCCGCCGAGACAGGCTGCACCGTCACCGTCACCTCCGACGAAGGCTACAGTGCGGTGATGAATCCCCCGGAGTTGTTTGAACGGGCGCAAAACGCCGCACCCTTTGAGGTGCTGGCTGACCCCAGTATGACCGCGGAGGACTTCTCCTTCTACCAAAAACGCCTGCCCGGAATGCTCTTCTTCCTTGGTTTGGGCGACACCCCGCCCCTTCACGCCGACTGCTTCGACTTTGATGAGCAGATCCTTCTGAAAGGCGCCGATTTCTTCGAGAAATTGGCGGATGATTTCCAATGATTCCATTAAACGCCAACCTGTCTACCCTGCGGCGCAGCGGCATCCGGCAGTTTACTAATTTGGCAAAGACCGTACCCGATTGTGTTATGTTAACCATCGGAGAGCCGGATTTTGATACCCCGGAGTCCGTCAAGGCAGCGGCTTTGACCGCGCTGTTCCAGAATCGCACCCACTACGCCCCCAACCAGGGCGTGGAGAATCTGCGCAAGGAGATCGCCGCTTATGAAAGCTTCCGGGGCATGGCCTGCACCGAGGAGCAGGTTCTGATCACCGCCGGCGCCACCGGTGCGCTGTTTACAGCGCTGCTGGGCATTTTGAATCCCGGTGAGGAGGTCATCATCCCCACCCCGGCATTCTCCCTTTATGAGACCATCACCACCATCGCCGGGGGCAAACCGGTGCTGCTCAGCACCAAAGAGGACGATTTCCAAATCACCGCCGCCGCGCTGGAGAAAGCCATCACTCCGAAAACAAAGGCCATCATCCTCAACTCCCCCTGTAACCCCACCGGCACGGTGCTGTCAGAAGCTTCTCTTGCCGCAGTAAAGCAGGCGGTGCTGGGCAAGCCCATCTTTGTCATCTGCGACAATGTGTACAGCCGGCTTTCCGGCCCCTGTCCCGACCTGAGCGGGGATGAAGATCTGAAAGACCAGCTTTTCCTATGTCAAAGCTTCAGCAAGCCCTACGCCATGACCGGCTGGCGGGTAGGCTACCTCATTGGTCCTACCGATGTGATGGCAAGACTTCTGCTTTTGCACGCCGCGGAAGTAGCCGCCATCCCCACATTCTTACAGGATGCCTGTATCGAGGCGCTCACCGTCAGCCCCAAGGAAATGGCAGACACCTACGCCCGCCGCAGAGCCTATATCTGCGACCGTCTTACCAAGATGGGACTTCCCTACCCGAACCCCGAGGGCGCATTCTACATCTTCCCTGACATCTCGAAATACGGTCTGACCAGCGATGAATTCTGCACCCGGATGATCAAGGAAGCAAAGGTCGCCGCCGTTCCCGGCAGCTGCTTCCAATGTGACGGACATATCCGCATCTCCTATGCCTGCTCCGATGCGGATCTCGAAAAAGGTCTGGACCGGCTGGAGGCCTTCCTCAAAACTCTATAAAGAAAACCCGGCAGCTTGCGCTGCCGGGTATTTGCTTTATTTTCGTAACTTTTTCTGCAGCCAGTCCTTGCCGTCCACAAACCGGGCGACGATGTAGCTGACCACATAATCTCCTGCCGCATTGACCATGGTGGCAGGGGGATCGATGAGATTGCCCAAGGCGATGGCGATGGGATAGGCGATGGCCATGTGCTCCGGGAAGAACACAGTGCAAAGCACCAGCTCGCCGGTACCGCCGCCGCCGGGAATGCCGGACATGGCAACGCTGGAGAACACCGCCACAATGATGGCGAGGATGGCCTCACCGGTGCCGAAATCCTTACCGAAAATGCCGAACAGGAACGCTACTTTCACGATGGCGCCCATGGCAGAGCCGTCCATGTGCATGGTTGCGCCCAGGGGCAGCACGATGTCGGACACATCCTTATTGATACCCGTTTCCTCTGCCGCCTCCATGTTGGTGGGAATGGTGGCAACGCTGGAGCAGGTGCCGAAGGACACGGCAGCCGGCTTAAACAGCTTGCTGAACATCATCTTCACCGCGCCCTTACCGCCGCCGAACCGGGCGTAGATGGGGAAGAACAGGAACATATAGGCAAAGCACAGCACATAGTAAATGATCAATGTGCGGCTGTAATCGCCGATCAGCTCCGGGCCGTAGTTGGCAACCAGGGTAGCAAAGAAGCCGAAGAAACCGATGGGAGCATAGTAGGTGATGATCTTGACCACCTTCATAATGCAGCCCGTCACATCTGCCAGCAGCTTGGCGGTCATCGTTTCCTTGCCGCCTGCCATCTGAATGCCAAAACCGCACAAAACAGCAAATACGATCAGCGGCAGGATGGCCTTTCTGCTCCACAGTTCCGTAAAGTCCGGCTTGGTGAAGAAGTTGATGATCATATCCGCAAGACCCAAGGTCTTGCCCACTTCGCCTTCTGCCATCTCATACTGACCCTGCACCAGGGGGAACACCCGGGCAACGATGTACATGATCACCGCCGCGATGGCCGCAGTAATGAGGAAGGTCACCACGGTCACGCCCATGATCTTGCCCGCTTTTTTCATGCTGTCCATATTGGCAATGGCCGAGCAGATGGAGCAGAACACCATGGGCACCACGATGCAGAACATCAGATTGATGAACACAGTACCCAGCGGCTCCAGCACCGTAGCACCGGCATAGAGGACATTGCCCTCCAGATCCTTCAGCGCAGGCCACAGGGCGCCCACGATACAGCCACCGATGACACCGATGAGCATGGTAATGATAAATCCGTAATTTTTCAGAACCTTTTTCATATGCTTTCCTCCTTTTATTGGGGGGTGGGTGACACCTATTATTATAAAACCTGTGGCTTTCCAATGCAAGAAAAATTTCCGCAGGGCATATTCTCTCCGGCAGAAACATAGTCTTTCCCGAGGAGGGATGGACATGGGTGAGGAGCGCATCACACTACCCCACAAGCTGACGCTGAACGAGCGGCGGCAGCTGACAATGACCGGTGTTTCTGAGGTCATCAGCTTTGACGATACCGCCGTGATCCTGCGTACCCAGCTGGGAACTCTGAGCATTCAAGGCAAGGACCTGCAGCTGAAGACCCTTTCCTTAGAGGGCGGTCAGGTGGCGGTGGACGGCACGGTATCGGCGCTTTATTATGAAGAACCCCGGCAGGGCGGCAGCTGGGTGCGCCGTCTGTTCGGATGACGGCGCCGGCAGTTGCCGGCTACCGGCTGGCCATCGCCTGCGGTCTGGGCGTGATTTTAGGTCTTATTTATGGCTTTCTGCGCCCCCTGCGGCGCAGAGCAGTCAATCTTGGGGACGGTCTTTTTCTGCTTTGCGCCGCGGCAGCATGGCTCTATTTGGGCTTTGGGATCTGCGGCGGCGACCTGCGGCTGGGTTATTTCGCCGGTCTTTTTGCTGGCGGCTTTCTTTGGGAACTGACCATCGGACGGCTGCTAGGGCCTGTTTTTTCCGGATTTTGGAAGGTTTTTTTCCGAATCTGGGACATCCCCCGGCGGGTAACGGGAATTTTTTTCAAAAAAACAGGGGATTTTTTGAAAAAAATATTTGCATCTGGAAAAAAATCGGGTACAATAAAATCGAAAGAACGCCCCCTTTTTGGGCGTAAGACAGGAGGACGCCGTTATGGCAAACCCGTTTCATCGGATTCGTCTGGTTTACAAGCGCAGCAGCAACCTAACCAAGGCAGTGGTACTGTGCGCAGTCGTGTTGTCTACGGCGACACTTCTGACCCTTCGCTGGGCGCTGCTGGACACCCAGACTCAGTCCGACGCGCTGAAAGACCAGGCCGCTCAGCTGGAGCAGGAAAACGCCCAGCTGGAGGATAAGAACAACGCCCTCGGCTCTGTGGACAGCGCCATGGACATCGCGAAGGACGAGCTGGGATATGTAGATCCCGATACTGTATTTTTCGACCCGGAAGGGTAATCAATATCGCAATCTATTTTTGGAGGAAGCAAAGCAAACTATGGAGTTAACCGTCGGTGCAATCTTAGAAGGTAAAGTCAAAACCATCACCAATTTCGGCGCATTCATCGCCCTGCCGGAAAACAAGACCGGTATGGTACATATTTCCGAGGTGGCGAACGCCTATGTCAGTGACATTCGTCAGCATCTGACAGAGGGACAGGATGTTAAAGTCGTGGTTATCGGTCTGGAGAACGGAAAAATCAATCTTTCCATCAAGCGCTTAGAGCCCAAGCCCATGAGAGAAGCGGCTCCCCGGAGCAATTTCCGCAGCGCA
>JAZNJN010000059.1:0-19340 GCA_045578025.1 Faecousia sp.
CCCCGTAGCAAAGGCTCAAATACTCCATGCCCTGAGAGAACACCTCTGCCACATCCACCCCCGCTACCGTGCCGTAGGAGGCGTAGTCGTTGCAGAAATGGCCGAATTCATGGGCAAAAGTAAGCTGATCATGCACCCGCATAGTGGGATTGACAAATATGTAGGGAGAATAGTAAGCAGACAGGTACACCTCGAAGGATGCAGCGTACTTGTTCTCCCCATAGGAAATATCGTAAAGCCCGTTCTTTTCCAGCTGCCGGAATGCCTCTTTCACCGTGCCGCCCATGGCATTGGCGCTGTTTTTCACATAGTCGAAGGTCTGCTCCTGGGTGCTTTCCTCCAGGGAAAGATACCAAATATCCGTTGCTGCCATCTTTTGATACAAGGGTACTAGTTCCGTCCGAATCTGTTCCATCAGACTTTTCGCCTGGGCGGGGGTATAATCCCGGTAATAATAGAAATCATAAGCAAAACTGAGGTAATCCTCGTACCCCGCATACTCGGCGATCTGCTTGCGCAAGGTGATCAGCCGGGCGTACAGCTCTGCCAGGGGGTCTGCGTAAGTGTTGTACCAGGCATCGGTATACTCGGGCAGCTCCAGCGCCTGGGCGCTGAGAGTGTAGTATTCCTCCAGAAGCTTCGCCTCCTGCTCCATCAAGACGGTGAATTCCTCGTCCCACAGACTTTCGCCCTCATAGTCATCGAAAAAACCCGGGCCGAAGTATTCCTCCGCCTCCAGCTCCTGCCGCAGGGGGCAATCCGCCAGCCTATAAAGCAGCTGATCCAGCAGGGCGCTGGCCTCGCTCTCCACGCCCAGACAGTAGGCATACTCCTCGTCCCAATAAAGGTCAGTCATATCCTTGAAATAATGGATATTCGCCAGCGAGTAATTGGTATAGAATTTGTGGTATTCCTCATAGAAAGCATACACGCTGTCCATCAAAGGCTGGATTTGCGCCTTCTCGTTCAGTTTTTCTTCCACGCCCTCCGCGGCTTTTTTCACTTTGCCGAGATCCGGGCGGGTATACGCCATTTCGGAAAAGGGTATCGGATCCGGTGCCAGCAATTCGTCCAGATCGATCAGCCCGCAGCCGCTCAGCAGCAATGCCGCGCACAGACACAAAGCAAATATCTTCAATAAGCTATTTTTCATCTTTAACGCACCTTTTGTTGATTTTCTTTACCATACCACAAATTCCCCCGGGGTGCAACAAAAACTCCTTTACAACGGATACGATGGATGTTAAAATAGTTGCAGAAGCAACCGAAATAACAAGGAGGCTGCCCTATGTCCGAGATCATCCGTGATATCACCGAAATCGCCCGCTGCGGCGCCCAGTATAAAGCCGACACTCTGAATCCTCTGGGCCTGAAAGGCTGCCATGCCAGCTATCTGACCGAGATCTGCAGCTGCCCCGGCATTTCCCAGGACCGGCTCGCCCAGCGGATTTGCATCAACAAGAGCAATGTAGCTCGGCAGGCGGCGATCTTGGAAGAGGATGGCTTTATCCTCCGCAAGGCCTCCCAGGCAGACAAGCGGGTGATGGAGCTGTATCCCACGGAGAAGACCTTGGAGCTGCTGCCCCAGATCACCGCCATTACCTCCCGCTGGGAGGATTGCCTCACCGGCGATCTGACCGAGGAGGAAGTGGAGGCAGTCACCAAGATCCTGCAACGGATGAAAGACAAAGCAGCCGCCTGGATGGACGGAAGATAAAAGATACCCGCTGTGGTTTCCCACAGCGGGTTTTTTGTTATGAGAATTCGTCCAGCACCAGCTTGAACGCGCCGTAAGCGCCGGCATCGTTGCCCAGATCCGCCAGCGCAAAGTGGATGGAGCTGGAGGCATGGTACACATACCGGTCAAAAGCCTTTTTCGCACCATCCAGCAAAGACTGTCCTGCCTTGCTGACGCCGCCGCCCAGTACCACCACCTCGGGATCTGCCACGCAGCAGATATTGGCGATGAACTGACCCATATAGTCGTACACCTTATCAAGAACCGACTGAGCCGCCTGATCTCCGGCAGCTGCTGCATCAAACACATCCTTGCAGGTCAGCTTTTCGATGGTTCGCAGACTGCTTTCGCAAGCATTCTGTGCAAGATACCGCTTTGCCATCCGGACGATACCGGTAGCAGAGCAGAATTGCTCCACACAGCCCCGCTTGCCGCAGTTGCAGTATTCCTCCTCGTTAGGCTCCAGCACCATATGTCCGATCTCTCCGCCGGCACCGTGGACGCCGCAAAGCTGCTTTCCCTCCACGATGATGCCGCCGCCAACACCGGTACCCAGAGTTACCAGCACCATATTCCGGCAGCCCTTGCCGCCGCCCATCCAGCTTTCGCCCAGGGCCGCCATGTTGGCGTCATTGCCGGCGCAGACCGGCAGTCCCGTCAGGGAGGACAGCACCTCCCGGACATCCACCCTGCCCCAGCCTAAATTGTCACAGCCGGTGACAATGTGCTTATCCACCACAGGACCGGGCACACCGATGCCGATGCCCATCATATTCTCTTTGCTAAGGCCCTTTTGCGTTATGTAGGCATTCAGAGATGCTCCGATATCGGGCAGGATCTTCGCGCCGTTATGCTCCGTGACCGTGGGGATCTCCCACTTATCCGTCATCACGCCACTTTCTTCAAAGCAGGCGATCTTGACGGTAGTGCCGCCCAGGTCCACGCCAAAGCCATATTTCATATCCGTAACCTCCCGGAATCACATTTCCCGATCATTATAACACAGCACCGGAGGAAAATACCAGTCCCCCGGTGCTGTTTTTGCGGATTTTTATTCGATGACGACCACCATGCCGGTCTCCTCATTGTAGCCGACAGTAACGGACTTATTTACATACTCCTCCACCAAAGGCGGGATGCATCCGCCGGGGCGGAACACCGCTGTGGTATCCGCAGGAAATTTTCGCCCTTCCAGATCTTCTATCACAACAGTAAAATACATCATTCCGAACAAATGGCTATAATGAGGCTGGCTGAGGACTGTCCGGCAGAAAATGTAGCTGTCCGCCTTGCGGAAGATCCGAATCAACCGCCAGGCGCAGTAAACTCCGAAGGGCACAAACAACAGCAGCACCATCCACCCAAGAAATGTCCAGTATCCCGGATCGTTTCGGGCCGGCCAGATGACGGCCAGCGCAAAAAACGCAAATATAACAACCAATATCACGAGTGCGCTCTTCAACAAACCGATATCCACCGCGTTTTTGAGATTCGCCACGGTTTGCGCCTTGGTTTTCTCTTTCCATGCTGCCATAGCTGTTACTCCTTTCTGCCGTCAATAGTCATACTTCGCTGCCAGCTGTGCCGGGGGCAGCCGCAACAGTCTGCCCAAAGGCAGCAGCGCCACCAGCACATGATAACCCAAAATACACCCATATACCGCCAGCGCCGCCTGCCAGGGCAGGATCAACGCCAGTGCGATCTGGGGAACATCCCCCAACACCGCTACTGCGATCCAGCAGACCACCGCCGTAGGAAGCGCCGTCCGCAAGGACACCAGTACCGCTTCCAGCAGGAAGATCAGCCGCAGTTTTCTGCCGGGAATGCCCAGCAGCCGGTACACTGCCATCATACCGATCCGTTCCCGTGCCTGAGAGCGGCACAGCAGATACAGCATCACCATGGATAATAGCATTACCGTGGCTGTCACCACCGTGCGGGCGTTGACCTTTACCCGGGATGCCTCCATATAAGCATCATACGCATCGGAATATTCATCCGTCACATCGATGATTAGCTGATTGCTCAGTTCCTCTGAAACCTGTGTTTTAAGATATTCCTTCATTGCCGCCTTGTCGCTGCAGTACAGGTAGAATCGGGAGTTGCACAGGCTCTGCAGATACCGTTTCGCCTCACTGTCCGCCACGATCACTACGCCCGCATCCGCTGTGCTCACCGTATCCCGGATGGTCCAGGAGAAACCTCCCCGGAAATCAAAGGCCTTTCCCACCAGTGTGTTGTAGGAATTTCCCGCAGCCGCAGCATTCACCAGGCACTCCGTTTCCGACAAAGCAAGGTCATCATATTCCCCGGGGTGGGCCCCCTTGAAATCCGACAGTGCGATCAAGGAGCGGGTCACGGTGGCCGTATTGACCATATCCGTGGTGGTCAGATAGATAGCAGGCTCGCCGCTGTCACAGATGCCAACTACCGTCACCGAGTAAGCGCAGCGCTCAAATCGCAGCTGCTGATCCAAGAAGAAGGACACATCCTTCATGGCATTTTTGGTGATGGAGTCCTTTTCGATCAGCTTTTGGAGCACCCAGCGGTCTACCACCACTTCCCCCGCCTTTTGGGGCATGCGGCCGCAGATCAATGTGGATTCCTCCAGCTCCGCCACCGGCGCATAGCTGAATCCCTCCAGATAGTCCGACACTTCCCCCATCTGGAAGACAAGCTGCGCCGAATAACTGACGGAACTGATGGGCGCGGGGAGAAAATAGAAGTCCTGAGGCGCTTGTGCGACAAATGCGGTATATGCTTTGTACAGATCATCCAGACCCACATACTCCAGTCCTGCACCGCCGCCCCGCTTCAGTCTGACCTCCAAAATATGGGAATCCGTCTGGATAAAGTCCTCGGGATCTACGGAGGAAACGGTAATATAGTCGCAGGCTGTCCACATGGTCAGCACTGTCAGCAGGATCAAAAACAGCCGCATACCGATCCGCTTGGCACCGCCGCCCCGGAGCATATGCGCTGCCTCCCGGAGCATCATGCCAAGGGAGATGCCGTGACCTGCCCGGGTCTGGGGTGCATCCGCTTCGGTGATCAGCGGTACTTCTTCTGTCCTGTCCACGGTTTCCAGTGTCATGGTGGGGCGGCAGCCTTCTTTGATCACCGGCGTTTCCTGCACATCCGTGCAGGTCACCGCCCGGTTATCCGCCAGCTTGATGACGATGCGGTCCTTCAGCGCCACCACCGTCAGCTCTACTTTGGCAGCGCCCTCCTCCTGTAAAAACCGCAGGGATATATGTTCTCCATCCACGGTCTGCTCTGCGCAGTCACCGGCATAGATCTCCTTGTCATTGCTGACGGTCATGCCGTCTCGATGCCAATCTTCCGCATCCTGGGCGATCCTGCCGTCATCCAGACGAATGATCCGGTCGGCGAAGAAGGAAGCGATCCGTTCCTCATGGGTAACCATGATCACCAGACTGTGCCGGGAGATCTGCCGCAGCAGGGTGCAGATATTCATAGTGTTGGCTTCGTCCAGATTGCCGGTGGGTTCATCTGCGAAGATCACTCTCGGCTGCCGGGCAAGGGCCCGGGCGATGGCAATGCGCTGCTGCTGACCGCCGGAAAGCTCGCCTACCTTTCTGCGGATGTACCGGCTCATATCCACCGCCTTCAGCGCAGAACGGATCCGCGCCAGCTTTTCCCGATGGCTCAGCTTCAGGCTGTGGAGTCCCAAATAAATATTGTATGCCACGGAATGCTCCGGCAGCAGATAGTAGTTCTGGAAAATATATCCGAAATTCCGGTTCCGCTGGGCTTCAAATTCCCGGCGGCCGTAACGGTCAACGGTGACCTCTCCGGAGGTGATCGTGCCGTTGTCAAACCTGTCCAGTCCGCCAATGGCGTTGAGCAAACTGGTCTTTCCGCAGCCGGAAGGTCCGAGTATGCACACAAAACCGGTCTCCGGCAGTTCAAAAGACACATCCTTCAGCACATGGTTCTGATTTCTGCGGCGGCGGTCATAGGTCTTGTTCAGCTTTTCTACCCGAATCATACTACCGCCTCCTCATCATCAAGCTTCAGATCGTCCTGCACCGCCACCATAGGGAATATCCGCTTGCGCACCGCTCCTGCGATCACTGCCGCAGCCACCAGCGCTGCCATAAGATGGACCAGCGACAAAAGCGCCATCTTATCGGCAGTCAAATACCGAATGATGCTGACGACCCGCTCGATGCCCAAAAGGTTACAATACCACAGTGCCCCAAAGCCCACCAGCTGTCCCAAAGCCGTAAACAGCAGCACCTGCCACAGCACCGACCACTTTGCGGTGGTGCAGGTCAAGCCAATATTGGCAAGGAGCTTATAGCTTTCCATCTCGCTGCCGAACAGCGCCCGCAGCACGATGATCTGCAGCGTAAGCACCGCCACCAGTACCGCAGCGCAGATCACCAGAGTCTGGATCCGTTCCGTGGCCAGGGACTGGATCTGCTGAGTCGCACCCAGCTGATAAGGGGAAACCGCAACATAACCCAAAGCCTGTACTTTATCCAGCACCCGCTGGGTGTAAGCATAATTTTCAATGGTGAGGCTGACCTGGATGGACTTAGCAGGAACGATCCTGTCAAACATCTCCCGGGACAGCTGCATCATCCAGGGGCAGGGCATTAAATGCGTGCCGGCGATCCGGAACTCCTGTCCTCCCATCATCATCTTCTTGCCCATGTCCTCCGGTTTTACGTTGGTGGCATACAGGCGGCATTCATTTCCCGTCAGATCTTCCATGGGCATGAACAGATAACCGCCGGAGCTGACCTCTGCGGTGAACATCCGTCCCACATCGTCGTGCAGATACACGCCCTCGCCGTAGTCCGTCACGCCCACCACTGTCACATCCAGAGACATATGGTAGCTAATTGCCCAGTTTTGGGTATCCTGCAGATAGATACGGAAGGTCTCGCCAATACGATCGGCATCCCCCGTCACCACCACCTCATGAAGATTCTCCGGCACTGCGCCGGCAGTGATAAAATCATCCTTCGGTGTCAACGGCACTGTCTGGGCAAAGTGGGTGTAATCCAAGATCTCCAGACCCTCCACCTGCTCATAGACCGGGTCTGCACCGCTTCCCACATTGACGATGGTATAGGTAGAGCGGTAATGGTCGCTTTCGTAATAGCAGTTTACATCCCGGATAAAGCCGCTTTTTTCCAGGGTTGACACATACCGGACAGCAAGCAGCTTTTCGTGGTCTTCCGCGGTAAACGGCTGCCCGTCTGTCCGCTGGACCACGATTCGCAGGGGGTCGCCGTTGCGGAAAGCAGTGTTGTCGTAAACTCTTGTGTTGGCATCGTCCAGATTGACAATAAATGTTCCTAAGAAAGCAAATACCGCAAAAGCTGTCAATGCAAAAAACAAAAAGACAAAGCTGCACCACACCGGCCTGCCGGTCATCTGCAGCCGGGAAACATAAAAGCTCAAAGGTTTCTTGCTGCGGACTTCCGGTGCTGCCGCTTCCTCCGGCTCATAAAGCTCCCGGAGCACCGCATCTTGGGTAATTCTGCCATCCTGGAGGTTGATCCGACGGGTGGCATAGCCCTCAGCCTCCTGAAAATCATGGGTGATGAGGATCACCAGCTTTTCCTTGGCAGCCTCCGAAAGCAAACGGATGACCTTGGCGCTGTTTTCCGGGTCTAAGTTGCCGGTAGGCTCATCTGCGATGAGGATCTTGGAGGGCTTTGCCAGCGCCCGGGCAATGGAAAGCCGCTGCTTTTGACCGCTGCTGAGCTTTGCTGCCCGGCGTTTGCGCAGTTCCCACAGCTCCACCTTTTGCAGGATCGCCTTTGCCTCTAAAGAGGCCGCTTTCTTTTCCATGCCGGAAAGCCGCAGGGCGCTCACTACATTTTCCATAACCGTGGCACTCATGACAATGCCATAGCTTTGGGAAATGAAGCTAATATGATCCCGGCGGTAATGCTCCCAGTCCCGCCCGTCGAAATGGGAGGTGGGTTGGCCGTTTATGTACAGTTCGCCACTTTCATAGGGGATCACGCCGCCGATGACATGGGCAAGGGTAGACTTACCGCTGCCACTTTCGCCGGTCACGGCTACAAATTCTCCCCGGTGGAAGGTCAGATTGATCTGATTCAGACCCACCACCACATTCTGCCCGGAGGTATAGAATTTGCTCAATCCCTCCAGGGATAAAATCGCTTTTTCCATGAGGATTTCCTCTTTCCAAAGTAAATCTTCTTTCCCCGGGCCTGCGCCCGGGGAAAGCATTGCGTTTCGTCTTTATTCGCCCCCACGGATGCTGCGGTAGAAAGCAGCATGGGCGGCATTCATGTAGGGATTCAGCCACAGTTCCCCGATCCCCAGTGTAAGGATACACAGCAGCACCCAGCCGATAAAGCTCAGATCCAAGATAAACAGATCCCACTTGTTCCCGTCCATCAGCTCCTTGGATGCTTTCAAGGCTTCCCTGGCTGTAATGTCGGGATTCTCTACCATGATGAAATGGGCCATGGAATACTGATATCCGGCGATAATGCCCGGAATAATAAACAGCAAAGACCACAAAAATGTGAAGATACTTCTGAGCAAACTCAGACAGAAACCGTCGCCAAACCGGTCAAACTGAGAAAACAGCTCGGAGGTTTGCGCCTCTTTGCCATCATGCATATCCAAAAGGAAGCGGCTGTAACCCAGCTGCACCACACCGCCCAGAATGAACTGGGCAAGGCCAAGAATGCCGCCAACACTTACCGCGATCCCAAGGTATGCACGGACGATCATAGGCATAGAGGAGAGCCATTCTTCGTCGATCTCTATGTTGAATCCGTTGCCAGTGGCCAAGCCGCCGAGCAAAGCTGCCAGAAACGCCGTCAAAACCGCCACGCCCCACTTGCCTTCCAGTGTTTGTCTGGCACGACTGCGAATATCACTGCTTGTCATAGTTTCCCTCTCCCTTCCAAGTTTTCCTGCTCTGTTACTGCGCTCCCATGAGGATCTTCGCCAGCTCGGAATCGCCGTCGAGAATGACGGTCTTTTCCTCACCGGTCAAGCTCTGCTTCAGTGCGTCCAGTGCCAGGGTGAACTCATAGAATTCCTTCTTGTCCTGGGTGTCATAGGCAGCAGCCAGCCGCTGCATATACTCCGCCTCGCCCTGGGCCTCCAGCTTGGCAGCCTCTGCCTGGGCATTGGAGATGATGATATTCACCTGCTTATCCACATCGTTGCGGATGATGGATGCCTCGTAGTTGCCATCAGCGGCATACTTCTCCGCCATCTGATTCCGCTCGGAGATCATGCGGGCGTAGACCGCATTCAGGTTGGAATCCGGCAGGTCGAACTGCTTGATCTTCACATCCTCCACATGGATGCCGTAGGTCTTTGCCTGGCCGTCCACGGTGGTGGTGATGCCCTCGTAGATATCGTTGCGCTCGGCGCCGTCATTCATATTGATTATATCCGCCTGTGCCAAAGTGCCCATGGCAGTTTTCAGCGCATTGTAGGTGATGGCGTTGAGCCGCTCCTCTGCCTCCAAAGTCGTACCCAGCGCCCGGTAGAACTGCTGAGGATCGGAAATGCTCCAGAGAATGTAGCAGTCCACAGTCATGTTCTGCTTGTCGGAGGTCAGCACCTCACTGGGAGGAATGTCGTAAAACTGGGTGGCCTTGGAATAATACTTCACTGTATCAACAAAGGGGATCTTGAAGTGAGCGCCGGCTTCGCTTTCCACGCCCACGATCTCAGAGAAACGGAAGATACAGGCATACTGATTTTCTTCCACCGTATAAAAGCTGCCGGACACCGCAATGATCAGCACCAGCGCGACGATAGCGGCAATAATCCATTTTTTCATATCAGTTCTGCCCTCCTACATTATTAATAAGGGATTCCAGCGGCAGCAGCATATCCACATCGGAGCTGCTTCCTGTATTGATATAGAGCTTTACATCGGGAAGGATCTGAGAAATAGCCTCGTAGTACATCCGGGAGCGGGTGATGTCGGGATTCTGGGCGTACTCTGCGTACATTGCCTCGAACATCGCCACCGCCTCAATGGCCTCGTTGATCCGCTTCTGCTTCAGATATTCTGCATTCTGCAGCAGCTTATCTGCCTGGGCCTGAGCCTCGGGCAGTTGGGCATTCTGGTATGCCTTGGCTTCGTTCACCACCGCCTGGGCAGTCTGCTTGGCGGTCTCCACCGCTTTGAATGCCTCGTTGACCTCTCTCGTAGGCGGCTCGGAATCCTGGATGCGGACGTCTACCAGGGTCAGGCCGATGTCATATTCCGCCAGGATCTCCGTCACCAGATCCTTGACCTGCATCTGGATATTTTCCTTGCCGTCGGTAAGCACGCTGTCCACGCTGGAAGAGCCCACCACATTGCGCACCTGGCTCTGGATGAGATTGCGCAGGATCATTTCCGGATTGGTGGAGCTGAACAGGTACTTTTCCGGATTGGAGATCTTGTACTCCACATAGAAGTCCACATTGACGATGTTGTAGTCACCGGTGATCATGGTGCTTTCGCCGGTCTTGACGGTATAGTCCCCGTTTGCGTTGGTGCTGTAGCCCAGCTCAATCTTCTGGTACACATTCACATTGACCTTATGCACCTGCTGGATGCCGAAGGGCAGCTTGAAGTGCAGGCCGGCATCGGTAATGTCCGTGACCTTGCCGAAGGTGGTCACCACCGCCTGCTGCTTATCATCCACAGTGTAGAAGCAGGTCATCACGCCGATAAAAACCGCCAGTACCACCGCGAAGATGGCGATCACCTTCCCCAGCTTTTGGAGGTCGATCTTTTTTGCCGGCTGATTATTGCCGGAAAAATGGTATGTTCCGTTGTTGTCCATTTTGCCTTTTCTCCTTTACTTAATAAGTTCTTTGACCATATCCTCCGCCGTGTGGCGAAGGAGCGCTGCCGCCCACGCCGTGAGCATGATCTTCAGCACTTTTTCCACCCGTTCCTTGGCCCCGGGAACCGGCTCCTGATAGTCCTTCATGATTTCTGCCAGATACGCATCGCGCCCCGCGCCATTGTGCATGGTGCTGTAATTGGCAGCCAGACGGACAAACAGGAAATAAAGGGCTGCATCATCGATAAGATCATCGCTTTCGTCGTCCAGATCTCCATTAATATATGCCAACAGTCCGCAGATCTCCTCCAGCGGGAGGGCGGCCTTCAGCATATTAATATTGAGGATCCGGCAAAGCTGGCGCATGGTGTAGCGCTTTTGCTTGGGTGGGGCGAGGAAACCCCGCTTCACCCAGTTTTGAACGGTATAGGGTTCCAGTCCTGTAATGCTGGATACCTGACTGAGCACCATACCGCCGGCAAGGAACATGCTCTTAAACTGCTCTTCGATAAGGGTGGCATCCTCTCTCCTTGCCGCCAGCGTGGTGCCGGGAATGATCCAGTCCATATTCTCCCCTCCTTTAATGTGGTAATTTGATAATATCATATGGTCATATGATTGTCAATAGTAATTTTATGATTTTTTAGAAAGTTTCCGGGGAGGACTTGCGTTCGAGCCGCTTTTGCGGTAACATATAGGCAGGGTATTCCATCAATTCAATAGGAAGGATGAAATGATATGATCAAAGTCGATATTTCCAATGTATGGGGACAGCTTTCCCTGCCGGATCTGCTGGCTGTGGAAAAAGAAGTTGCCGCCGCCCATATGACACTCACCGAGGGCACTGGCGCAGGCAATGATTTTCTTGGCTGGCTGAACCTGCCCACCAAGGACGAAACCGAAGAGATGCACCGCATTCAGGCAGCGGCAGATCGGATCCGGGAAAGCTCCGATGTATTCATCGTCGTGGGCATCGGCGGCAGCTACCTGGGCCCCCGGGCAGCCATTGAGCTGCTGCAGGGCTGCAACCGGAACATTGGCAAGGGCAAGGGCGATCCCCAGGTCTTCTTCGCCGGCAACAGTCTGTCCACCCGGGCATGGAACGAGCTGCAGCGGCTGCTGGAGGGTAAGGACTTCTCTCTGGCTGTGATCTCCAAATCCGGCACTACCACCGAGCCTGCTATCGCATTCCGCAGCCTGCGCTGGATGCTGGAGCGGAAATACGGCACCGACGGTGCCCGCAAGCGGATCTACGCCATCACCGACCCCTGCAAAGGCGCTCTGCGCCAGATGGCAACCGAGGAAGGCTGGGAGACCTTTGTGATTCCTCCCGCAGCCGGCGGCCGGTTCTCCGTGCTGACTCCTGTTGGTCTGCTGCCCATGGCAGTGGCCGGCATCAACATCCGGGAAGTCATGGCAGGTGCTGCCGAGGCCAAGGAACAATACAACTATGTCCGCTCCTTTGAAAATCCCGTCTGGCTGTACACCGGTATCCGGAATCTGCTGTACCGTAACCAGAAGGCCATGGAGATCTTCGTATCCTTCGAGCCGGGCTTCCGTATGTTCGGCGGCTGGTGGCAGCAGCTCTTCGGCGAGTCCGAGGGCAAGGACGGCAAGGGCATCTTCCCCGTTTCCGCGGAATTTACCGCCGACCTACACTCTCTGGGTCAGATGATCCAGCAGGGCGAGCGGAACATTTTCGAAACCATGATCCGCTTTGCCGCCCCCGAGCAGAAGGCTACCGTGGGCTCCGATGTAAAGGATCTGGACGGCCTGAACTATCTGGCAGGCAAGACCCTGGATTTCGTAGACGAGCAGGCATATCTTGGCACTCTGGCTGCCCACGTGGACGGCGGCGTTCCCGTTATCACCATGGACATGGGCGAGCTCAGCGATGCCAAGCTGGGCGAGATGTTCTACTTCTTCGAGCTGTGCTGCGGCGTTTCCGCCTACATGCTGGGGGTCAACCCCTTCAACCAGCCCGGCGTGGAATTCTACAAGCGGAATATGTTCCAGCTGCTGGGCAAGCCCGGTTATGAGAAATAACCAAAAAACTATCGCATTTTTCCCCAAAATAGCTATTGCAAATTTGGCGGTAAACTGATAGAATTACCATAAAGCCAGATTTGGCACAGCAAAGGAGGACAAATCCTATGATTCATGTTATTATGGGCCTGAAGGGCTCCGGCAAGACCAAGAAGCTGATCGACTCCATCAACGAGTGTCTGACAGGCGCTACCGGTGATGTGGTCTGCATCGAGTACGGCAAGAAGCTGACCTATGATGTCAACTATCGCGTCCGTCTGGTAGACTCCCAGGAGTATGGCATCAGTAACTCCGATATGCTCAAGGGCTTCCTGAGCGGTCTGCATGCCGGCAATTTCGATATTACCAATGTGTACATCGACAATCTGTATAAGACCATCGGTACCGACCGTGCCAATGGCGAGGCTTTTGTTGCATGGTGCGCTGCGTTTGCGGAAGCAAACAACATGAACATCACCATCACCATTTCCGACGACCCCGCTCTGGCATCCGATACTGTCAAGCAGTACCTGTAATCCCATCATAACCGCGCCGCTGTGGAGTTCCACAGCGGCGCCTTTTTGTTTTTTCCACCCGTAAGCTAAATGATCGTTTATCTTATCAAAGGCCCCCTTGTGTAAAGGGGGCTGTCAGCGAAGCTGACTGGGGGATTGACACAACCCCTCCGCCCCTAACAGGGCACCTCCCCTTACACAGGGGAGGCTCGCGCTGCGCGCTCCGTTGCTCACATACACGATCATTTACAGCACTGCGGTGCGAGTGGCTTTTGTAACCCTTTTTCCGAAGTAAACCGTCCCAAAATCGCCAAAAGCCGCTTTTTTGTGCATATTTACCCCAAAAACCCCCTGTTATTCCCGCAGGAAAGTCTTGACAAGGTGTAAACTCTATGCTATAATCCGTAACCGGATTGTAACTTTTTAGAACGATTTTGCAATCAGGAAAGGATTTGTTTTATGTTGAGACTCAAACGCGCAGGGCGTTTGACCGCATGTCTTCTGCTGCTTTGCATGGTGGTATCGCTGATCCCGAGACCGGTATCCGCGCTGCCTGCCAATAAGCTTCCCATCGACCCCTCTGGTCAGCAGCCAGCAGAACCTGCCGGTCGTACCGTCAGTTTGGTTCACTACAGCGCACATTACGGCTCCACCATCATCGGCTGTCTGGAAGATGGCACCAAGGTGACCGTTTTGGGACAGACCTACGAATTCTACCGCATCGACTGCTTTGATATGAAAGGCTATATCGCCAAGACCCAGGTAGCACAAAACGAAAAGGGCGAATACATCGTGCGTTGCGTATCCGGTTCTTCCGAGACCCAGACATTGGCGACCCATACCGCGGAGGCCTCTCTGTCCCTGAAGGGCGATATCCGCACCTTCTCCATGAAGTACATCGGTGTTCCTTACGTCACCGGCGGCTCCTCCCCCAGAGGCTTTGACTGCTCCGGCTTTACCCAGTATGTGTTCAACAATCTGGGCTTCAGCATTCAGCGCACCGTGGCCACTCAGCTTCAGTCCGGCGTGATCATCTCCAAGGATGACCTGCAGTGCGGCGATCTAATCTTCTTCCAGAACACCACCGGCTGGGGTCACTTCGCATCCCATGTAGGCATTTACATCGGCAACGGTCAGATGATCCATGCCGGCTCCCGGGGTATCACCGTGGTCAGCCTGGAGCTTGCCTACTTTACATACCATTATATGTGCGCCCGGCGGCTGGTTCTGTCCGACATTTCTCAGGAGACCGTGATCCCCGCCATCGGCATCAATCAGAACATCAACAGCTCCTATTGGAGAGAGACTTCCCAGACTGAAAACGGTCTGGGAAATTCTTTTGCCCCCGCCCTTGCATCTGCATAACAGTTCCGCTATAATAAATATGTTATGCTTCACGAAAGAAAGGAAATATCATGCTGAAAGAAAACAAAATGGGCACGATGTCCATAGGCAAACTGCTCTTTACCATGGCCCTGCCCATGATCATCGCCATGCTGGTGCAGGCACTTTATAATGTGGTGGACAGCATCTATGTCTCCCGGATCTCCGAGAGTGCTGTTACTGCTCTTTCTCTGGCGTTCCCCGTTCAGAACATCCTCATCGGTTTCGCCACCGGTATCGGCGTGGGCGTGAACGCCCTGCTGAGTAAATCTCTGGGTGAGCGGCAGCAGGAAGCCGCCAACCGGGCCGCCGGCAACGGCATTTTCCTGGTGTTCATAGCAACCTTCCTTTTTATCCTCTTCGGTCTTTTCGGCGCAAGACCCTTTTTTGATATGCAGTCCGATGTGACAGAGACCGTCGAGGGCGGCACCATCTATATTGCCATCTGCTGTATCGGCTCTCTGGGCATCTTTATCGAGGTGCTGGGCGAGCGGCTGCTTCAGTCCTCCGGCAGAACCATCTACACCATGATCACCCAGGGCACCGGCGCGGTCGTCAACATCATTCTTGACCCCATTTTCATCTTCGGTGTAGAGCCTCTGGGCATTCCCGCCATGGGCATTGCCGGTGCTGCCGTGGCCACAGTCATCGGTCAGTGGATCGCAGCCATCCTTGCCATCATTTTTAATATCAAGTGCAACCCGGATGTCCAGTTCGCCGCTTCCTATATCAAGCCGAAAAAGGAAAGCATCACACCTATCCTCACCGTGGGCATCCCCTCCATTATCATGATGGCCATCGGCTCTGTGATGACCTTCAGCATGAACCAGATCCTCCAGGGTCTTGACCCCACCGAGACCGCCACCGGCGTCTTCGGCATCTACTTCAAGCTCCAGAGCTTCTTCTTTATGCCCCTGTTCGGCATCAATAACGCCACCATTTCCATCGTGGCCTACAACTATGGTGCCCGAAATCCCAAGCGCATCACCGGCACACTCCTGCGTTCCTGTATCACCGCCCTGTGCATCATGATCGCCGGTCTGCTGATTTTCCAATTCTTCCCGGATCTGCTGCTGGGGATCTTCAACCCCTCGGATGAGTTCCTGCGGATCGGTCGCAGCGCCCTGCGGATCATCGGTCTGTGCTTCCCCGCGGCGGCATTCGGCATTGCTCTCAGCGCCAGCTTCCAGGCCCTGGGCAACGGCATCTACTCCACCATCACCTCCCTCTGCCGTCAGATGCTGGTGCTGCTGCCGGCGGCATACCTGCTGAGCCTGACAGGAGAAGTCACCAATGTGTGGTGGTCTTTCCCCATTGCAGAATGTGTCAGCCTTCTCGTCACCGCCATTTTGTTCTCCCGGATCTACCGGATGAAGATCAAACCTATGATGTAAAAATAAGCCCCGCAGGGAACACCCTGCGGGGCTTATTGTTTACTTATACAGATCGTAGGGGATATCCAGCAGCTTGCCGTATTCTTTCAGCCATGCCAAGGTGTTGGCAGAGGTGTCGTAGATCTCGATATGTCTGTAATAATTGTCGTATTTTTGTTCCAGTTCCAGCCAGAATTTATAGCCAACGTTTTGATCTACCATGGTTTGTGGCAAATGTCCTGCTTCACAATCCGCCTTCAAGGCCTCCAGTAGCGAAGCGCGCAGGGTCTCATGCAGCGCGGTGTACTCCGCTTCCATGTCCTTTTGATCCACTTCCCCTTTATCCACCAGCTTCGCAACATACTGTTTACAGCGGTCCCGCAGTGTCACGCCATCCATTCGGATATCCACATTGCTTACAAAGCTTTCCCAGTCCGTATATCCCAGGATCCGCTCCGGGGTATCAAACAGATCCTTGAAGATATCCCAGGCAGTTGTCTTGGAATAGACCGTGTAGGTACGGGTCACTTGTCTGCCGTCTTTCATGGTGTAGCGGATTGTCATGGGGGTGCTTCTGCCGTCGCCGCTGTAATAGCGGTAATTCAGCAGATCTCCGTGGGCATCGATCACCTTCCGGACATCCTCCGGCTCGGTAATGTTCAGGTTTTGCGAAGACAAAGGATAGATTCGCCTGCCCTGGTATACTTCCACCTTTTCCACATCCCCCTGCTCCGGTACCCACCGGGTGATACCCAAAGGATCCAGACTGGTCGCCAACAATGTCGCGCCCAGTGCAAGGGCGAGAATTCCGAATTTGAGGAAGGTCTTCCACTGAAATACCCGGATGGTCCGGCGCAGGAGCATCTGCCCCACGAACCAGCCGAGGATCAGTCCCACGATCAAAAACAGCAGATAGTCCGAGATAAAGGCCTCTCCTACAAAGGCAAACACACAGCCCGCGCACAGGGTAAATACCACAGCGAAGATCGGCTCCATGGCCTTAACTGCCATGAAATCGCCGGCACACTCCAGCTTTCTGCGGCGGTAAAGCAGCATCGCCAGCCCCATGAGCACCACGCCGATGCCGGCGCAGATGGCCAGATACCCCCAGCCTTCGCCCAGTCCCTGATAGACCCAGCTATTGTAATAGGCAACCCCGTTTATATGATTGAAGGTCACCAGTTTGCTGCTCCCCGCCATCTGTACCACCGGGCTGAGGAGGGCAAAGATCTCATCATTGATGGTCACACCGTAGAGCATCGGCTCATAGATAGTGGTAACGAACCAGTAGGCGATCAGAGACGCAAAATTCAGGATGCCGTACACCGCCGCCATGGCAAACCGGTTGCCGGCGCAGAAGGCGCTGAATACCGCAAGGCCGAAGAAGAACAAAAATTCCAAGGTCATACCCAGCAGCCAGATCCAGCCCACCACCGACACCTGCAGCAGCATGGGGATCATCAGCGCTGTGCCGATGAAATGGGGCACTAAGGAAAAGCACAGACCGCTTACAATATGGGTAATAAACCAGGTCTCACGGCGCAGCGGCATGGCGTGCAAGGCGTTGCACAGCCGGGAATTATAGAGGTCGCCAAAGAGAAGCTGGGCGCACAGGGCCGCATAGATGAGATTGATAATACTAAACGGCCCGATGGTGCTTGCCAAATCATGGGCCGCAGGCTGGGGGTCCTTCCCTGCCAGATTGGTCAGCATGATCAGCAGACCGCCAATAAGGTAAATCGCCCACAAGGGTGCAAACCGGGTGATGTCCTTGCGGAAGACAGTCTTATCAAAGCACGATATTCTTAACTTCATAGTTCACACCTCCCAGCTCGTAAATAAAGATCTCCTCCAGAGAAAGGGGCAGTACATCGAAGTACACCGGGTTCGCCCGGTTGGTAATTTCTGTGATCATCTGCAGGTCGCCCCGAACGATCAAGGTCTTCAGCCGTCCGGACTGGCTTTCGTGGAGAATTTCCAGCCCCTGGGGAATATCTCCCACGATCTGCAATTTGTGGGTTGCGCCCTGCATATCAGCTAAACTCCGCTCTAAAAGCATCTTGCCGTGGTCCATGATGCCCACGTGATCGCAGATATCCTCCAGCTCCCGCAGGTTATGGGAGGAGATCAGCACCGTGGTCTCCCGCTGGGCAACATCGGAAAGGATCAGACTCCAGACCTGCCGGCGCATCACCGGGTCAAGGCCATCCACCGGCTCGTCGAGGATCAGCACATCGGGACGGGTGCAGATGGACAGGTGGAACGCCGCCTGTTTCTGCATACCTTTTGAAAACCGGCGGATGGGAGATTTCTTCGGCAGCTGAAAGACCTCATACAGCCGATCAAACAGAGCATCGTCAAATTTCGGGTACATTCCCTTGTAAAACCGGCGCATTTCTTCCAGAGATGCGGAGGGATAGTAGAAGATATCATCGGGGATATAGCCTACCCGAGTCTTTAGTCCGGGATTTTCGTAAATATTTGCGCCTTCCATGGTGATATCGCCGCAATCCGGGCGGTACACACCGGTCAACAGCCGGATGGCTGTTGACTTGCCCGCGCCGTTAGGGCCTACCAAGCCATAGACCGTACCTCTGGGTACTGTCATGGTAAGATCATCCAAGGCCTTGAAATTTCCAAAGGTCTTGGTCACGTTTTTCATTTCAAGCATCCTGTTTCCCTCCTTGTTCCAGATGGGCCGCAATTTCTTCTAAAGTGATCCCGGCCTCTTTCATCTGCCGGATCAGGGCATCCAATTCCTTCCAAAGTCCGGCGGTGTCCTCCTTGAGATAGGGCGCACCGCAGACAAAGCACCCCTTTCCCGGCACTGTGGCGATCCACCCCTGAGCCTCCAGCTCCCGATAGGCCCGCTGAATGGTATTGGGATTGATGGTCAGCATGCTGGCAAGCTCCCGGACAGAGGGCAGCTTATCTCCCTGCTGCAGCACCCCGGAGAGGATCTGGTCCCGGAAGCCGTCAAAAATCTGGGTGTAGATCGGCCGGGCGTCCCGGTAATTAAGCTGTACCATAGGCATTCCTCCGTTCTAACCGTACTAAGTGTACTAGTACAGTCAGTATAGCAAGCCATACAGTAATTGTCAATAGGCTGTTTTCTAAAATATTCCTAAGGCGGTAAATGATCGTTTATCTTATCAAAGGCCCCCTTGTGTAAAGGGGGCTGTCAGCGAAGCTGACTGGGGGATTGACACAACCCCTCCGCCCCTAACGGGGCACCTCCCCTTACACAGGGGAGGCTCGCGCTGCGCGCTCCGTTGCTCACATAAACGATCATTTACCTTATCATTTAAAATTTACAAACAGGCTATGAATTTTCTATTCCCTGTGGTATAATGAACAAAATATAGCCAATTTGGGCATTTGCAAAATTACGATTCGACAAGGGAGATTCTTATGGGACTGATTACGAAGCTTTTCGGCACCCGTTCCCAGCGGGAGCTGAAGAAGATTCAGCCGCTGGTTG
>JAZNJN010000060.1:0-3596 GCA_045578025.1 Faecousia sp.
GGCTTCTCCGACATGGTGGAAAATCTGTCCTATTGACCACGCCGTATGGTGCTTCAGGAAGAGGTGATTTGATTGAAACGCCGAATAATCTTGATTTTAATTTTGGTTCTGTTGCTGTCGGGCTGCGACCAAAACGGGAACCAGAAAGATCCTGTAATTCCCGGTCAGCAGGGCGATATTGAAGCCTTTGTAGATCTTTCACAGGAGATGGAGGAGACCAACCGGGTCAGGCTGGAGCTAAGCGGTGAAGCCGCACCGCTGGCTGACTATGCCCAAACCATTATGACACTCCGGGATGAAGGTGCCGCATTCCTTTCCTACGGGCTGATCTGGCCTGCAGAGTACAGTTTCTGCTATGCACTCAGCTGCACCAGTTCTCTGCGTTATGCGGCAGATCTGCTGTTGGAGGCTCGGGGCGAAGCGGTTGAGACCGAACACTATGTAGGCTGGGATTTAATTGGAAACATCAGCCTTGTGTGCCCATGCCCGTTCCAGTTGGAGGCACTGGTATGCAGTCAAACCGGTGACACCGCACGGGCAGAGGCTTGTCTGGATATGGCTGCTATGAACCCACAACAGGTCTATGGTACTGAAGGCTTTGCTATACTTCCAAACATGAGTACTGCAGGACTTAAGGAGGTAAAGGCAAAACTGGAGGCTTTTGAGGATCATCTGCTGAGTCTGTGGCCCACAGAGCCACTTGCAGCCGAACGCAGCGGCTATGAGTTCAGCGCTGAGTACCACCAAGCCTGTGCCGCAGTTGCACTGGAGGCAGGAAATAATTGGCTTGCGTTGGACTACTACGAAAAAGCGCTGCAGACTAACCCTTTCCTGTCGGACTCCTATGTGGTATGTGCTATGCAGGCCATCAAACTGGAAAGTCCGGAAACTGTTCTTGCCTATTTACGCGGCGGTCTTGCTCTGGATGAAACGCATCCTGGACTCAATGCCTTGGCTGCAGCCTTCTGGCTTTCTGCCGGAGAAGAAACACTGTATAAGGAACATCTGGCTGCTGCCAGAGCAAGTGACCGGTTTACAGACGAGCTGGCTGCGTTCTGCGACAGTCTGGAAGGAGGTATTTCATGAAACACAGAAGACTTTTGAGTTGGGTTCTTTGCCTGGTAATGATTATCTCCATGACCTTATGGATGACTCCCACCGTTTCGGCTGACTATGCCGGTGTGGATTACAGTCGCTTTAACTACAGCACCAACGGTCGGGTATATCCTGCTTCGCTGACCATCGGAGACTTGAAATTCAGCGGCACCCTGCGTTGCACCAACAACTTCCATCTCGGTGATATCAACGATGCCATAGGGGAGTTCTTTGAAGCCACGGGTCTTAGCGAGCGTGATCTTCTGGATGCCCAGAAGAAAATCAAAGCATCGGAAAGGGATCGTCAGTTCACATACGAAGACGGTGTCCGTATTGCCTCCAATTTGCTGTCGATTTTCGGTGGAGATACGGCACAGGAGATCGGAACATTTTTGGTGGAGGATATTTGCAAGATTCTGCTCAGCGAAGACAAGGGACAGACCATTGCGGAGTTTGCCATTGATGCTGTAATTAAGGAATTGGGCGAGATTGGCGACAATCTGCAGGATGCCGCTCTTGATGAAGCATTCTGGAAGGTATTCAATACATCCTTTGATTCCTTTGCCGACCAGTTCTCTGTAGACTGGGGGAAAATTGGCAAGGTCAACCCTATGGCCATGTTGATTGAGACACTGAAAATATCCTACAAGGAATATCAACTGGATGTAGAGCGGTGGATGCGGCGTGTGGAAGCGGTCAATGCCAGGGATTTCCTGAATAATTTCTATGATGCGGTCAATCTGTTGCTGTCGCAGCGTGACGGTAGCTCCGGAACCTGGAGACTGAAAATCGTTAGCACCCGGGATCGCTATTTCTCCTTCTGGGGTTCGGAAAACAATTTGCAACGGTGGAATGTTGTGGTGGATATGTATGGAGAAAGTGTCAGTCCTACATCTCCGAGGGGCGTATTTGAAGGAACCGTCGCCCTGTATGCCAGCCATAATATGCGGCCCTTTGATCAAAAGCTTTGGTACGGCGGTTTTGGCAATTTCAAAGAAGGATGGCTGACAGATGTGATTTCCAGCGGTTTCTATAAAGTACGCATGAACGGCGGAACCATTATCAACCGATCCATTATTCTGAATGATGCATCCTTCAGAATCACGGCTTCGGACCTGCTCAGCACCTTCTCCAGCAGAGCCAAAGGACTGCCCATGCGGATCAAATTTGACAGTGCCAGCTTTGATGTAGACGAGATAAGAGTGAGTTCTACCCGAAACATCACAGTGGAAACCTCCGTGGGTTTCCAGGATGCGAATGAGAATTTGACCGGTTATGTTGTCGTCGATATGGCGCTTCACGCCGAGGGCATGGAGGGCGGTGGCGATGGTATTCGCATTTATCGTGACCGTGCCGCCGGTGATGTGGGCATGCTTATGTTTGGGCAGACAAAGAGGGACATTGGTGAAGGCGAGGAGGCCGTGATCTGGGATGCGAATATTTGGAGACCGCTGGAGGGTGGCATCACCATCCACATCGGCGGATAGGAGGTCAGTATGAAACGGATGATTGCAATGCTTCTGTGCGTTCCTCTGCTTCTGACCGGCTGCTTCGGCAGCGATCCGGATTCGGAAGGAAATTCCGGTCCGAGCAATCTTCTGAGTGGTATTCTTGGGGATGAGCATCCGGCAGAAGGTCCTCAGGAGACGGTTCCGGGCATTCCGGAGCATATCAGTCAGTGGGAGGATCCTCTGGAGGATATTCCGGAGCCGACCTACTATGTCATTGATGAAGAACTTGCATGGGCAATGTCTCTGATCGGCATGGAACCCATCCCTCCGGAGGATACTTTGGATGAAGAAGCACATACGATCCCCATGGACGGTCTGTGGAATACAGAGCGCACATACAGCTACGATGGTACGCTGACCCTAGATAATCTCCAGGATTTTTTTGCTATGTACGCCCGGGACCCGGACCTGACAGCACTTCCACCGGTTATGGAGCCTGTGATGGAGCCTTTCGGTAGCACAGAGGCGGATCCCGGCAGTGTGCAGAAGAATTTTATAGATTACTATAACGACCAGTCTGTTATGGTTTCTTCATTCGAAAAGCTGGTAGAGGAAAAACTGGATGCTTACAACGAAGATAAGGGATTGAATGACTCAGTATATCTGTATCTCATGGCTTTCTATTCCTGGGAGCTGGCCATGGGTGCCAGCTTTACGGAGGAAACCTCATGGGAACAGCTCCGGCAAGGTGTTGTAATGGCGTATGAGATGTTTGGCGGCACCAATGTGGAAGCCATTCGGAACGATGCCCACAACTATACCATCACTTATACTAATGGGGATGGCGCGGTGATGACCGAGTATTTCCGGGCGGATGCACAGAATGGTATCCAGATGATTTGCTACAAAGACGGCATATTAAGCGAATTCTTTGAATTTATCGAACTGGGCAACGATGCCTATGTATGGCAGAGTAATACCGAACGGATGCTGATGATCTATAAGGATAAGGTTGTGTATGAATGCTACTATTCCAGCCTGTCGGAGGAG
>JAZNJN010000061.1:0-4149 GCA_045578025.1 Faecousia sp.
TCGTAAAAATCAAAGCTCATGGTCTGCATATGGGTAAACAGATCCTTGCGGATGTCCGCCTCTACCCGAATGCCAAAGGTGTGGCCATAATAGGCAACGATGTAATTGAGAAACGAACGCAGCACATAGCACCCAACCACCGCCGCCATAACGACAAAAAAGGTCTTGTACATCTGGCCGGGCAGCATATCATACAAGGCACTTCTGGTTACCAGCGGAAACAGCAGGTCGATGCCGGCGATCAGAACGGCGCACAAAACATCGATGGCAAACAGCTTCTTGTGATTCTTAAAATAGCGCAGGAAGATCGCCAGAGGCGATTTGCGCTGATAGTCTTTCGTGGTCATAGAACACTCCTCCATATCATGAGATCTATTATACATCATTTTGAAATCTTGGCAAATCTTTTTTGCATTTTGTCCGAATTGTGATATACTTGGAGGAAAGAAACGATTCCGAGGTCGCATTATGGATATTTTGTATTCTGACAAAAACATTATCGTCTGCGTTAAGCCGGTGGGCTTGGATTCTGAGCACGATGTGCCGGCGCAGCTGGGTGGCGAGATCTATACACTCCACCGGCTGGACAAGAACGTAGGCGGCGTTATGGTCTACGCCCGGACCAAAGCTGCGGCTGCCGCTCTGTCCAAAACCATACAGGACGGAACCATGGTCAAAGAATACGTGGCCATGGTCCACGGTACACCGCCGGAGGCCGGCGACTGGCAAGATCTGCTATTTAAAGACAGCAGCAAGAACAAGGTCTACGTGGTCAAAAAAGAGCGCAAAGGCGTAAAAAAAGCACGGCTGGCGTTTCACCGGCTTACAGAAGGCGAAGCATCCCTCGTTCGCATCCGTCTGCATACCGGCAGAAGCCACCAGATCCGCGTTCAGTTCGCAAGCCGCGGCTATCCCCTTCTAGGTGACCATAAGTACGGCGCCAGGGATGAACACACCGCTCCCATGCTGTTCTCCTGCTGTCTAAGCTTCCCCTATAACGGAATCACCGTCCGCTACGAAAAGCTCCCCGTTTGGGCGCTTTGACCCATATTCCCTTTATCGCCACTCACCCATCGCACGGATTTCCACTATATCATGATTGAAGAATAAGAAAAGCCGTCCCTTACGGGACGGCTTTTTTCAAACCACATCACTGGAGATAATCTCGTCCAGCCGTTTCTCGCAAAAATCGAGGAATTTGCGCCAAAGTGCATCGTCGATAAACCGATTTTCGCCGGATTCTTTCAAAACCTTTGCTTTGGTAAAAGTATCATTATTCCAAACATGGTTGCCGATAAATACATCCACATGCTCCCCTTGCAGCCGATGCAGCGATGCCCGGTAGGCTTCTCGCGCACCCTCAAAATCCAGATAGCCCTGCTGCATGGTATTGGCACCGGCACCGCCAAACATTCCTACGCGATAGGTTTTTCCATTATCCTCGGTGTTAAAGAATAATGAGATAGTACCCTTTGTATGTCCCGGCGTTTCCACAAAAGATACAGTCGTATTCCCAAGGGTTAAGGTATCGCCATCCTCAATTAAAATATCGGGGATGAAATACTGTCTTGCTTTTTCGTCATCATGCCGGCCAATCAGCGTCTTTGCACCGCTAAGCTCAGCCATTGCAGCGGTAGCCTCAGTGTGATCCCAATGCCAGTGGGTGTTTACTATGTATTTTATCTGCTTGGGGTCAAATCCCAGCCTGTGAATGGAATCGATCACCAGATAAAGCGTATTGGCATAGCCGGGATCAATAAGGATCAAACCGTCACCGGTGTCGATCAGGTGGCATGACGCCTGAAACGTGCCCACAAAGTACACATTTCCAATGATCCGGAAAGGATCGATCCTGCCCTCCCATGGGTTTTCTATCTTTCTTCGCTCAAACATTTTCGCTTCTCTCTTCCAATTTCCTTACAACCTCGTCACCGACTTCAGCGGTGGAGTTCTTGCCGCCCAAATCAGCGGTAAGTACCTTCCCTTCACAAAGCACCTGCTCAATGCAATCAATAAGCACCTTGCCCCAATGGGTATATCCAAAGAAGTCAAGAAGCTGACTTGCGGACCACACGGTTGCCAACGGATTTGCTTTCTGCTGACCTGCAATATCGGGTGCAGAGCCATGGATAGGCTCAAACATAGACGGATACTTTCGCTCAGGATTGATATTGGCGCCGGCTGCAAGGCCCATACCACCGGCGATGGCCGCGCCCAAATCCGTCAGAATATCACCAAATAGGTTGGATGTAACCACGATCTCAAATCGCTTGGGATCCTTTACCATAAACATACTTGCCGCATCCACCAAATAGGAATTGGTTTTTACCTCGGGGTATTCCTTGCCGATTTCCACAAAAATCTGATCCCAGAAGACCATGGAGTAATTCAAGGCATTACCTTTACTGATACTTGTCAGCGTTTTATTCTCCTTTTTGGCAAGCTCATAAGCATAGCGGATGATCCGTTCACAACCGGCTCGGGAAAACACACCGTCCTGAATCACGACTTCGTTTGGCTTTCCTTTGTACAGCCAACTGCCGCTTCCTGCATATTCGCCTTCGCTGTTTTCACGGACAAAGATCATATCAACATCCGCTTCCGAAACGTCCTTAAGTGGGCAAGGTGCGCCCTTCAAAAGTTTCACCGGCCGGAGGTTTACATACTGATCAAAGCTTTTGCGGATTTTAAGCAAAAGATCCCATAAGGAGATGTGGTCAGGCACACCGGGAGCACCAACGGCTCCTAAAAAGATTGCATCAAACTTTGAGAGGATATCTATACCGTTTTGGGGCATCATCTCACCGTTTTTGAGATAATATTCGCACCCCCACGGGAACTCCGTAAACTCAAAAGCAAAGGTGCCGTCAAGTTCAGCAACTTTTTTTAACACCTTAATGCCCTCTGCAATAACCTCGGGGCCAATGCCGTCGCCAGCAATTACCGCAATTTTATGTACATGCATGTTCCGCACCATCCTTTCTGCCTGAATTATACCACCGTAATGCGGAAAGAACAATGCAAAAACGAACACAATCCTGCCAAAAAAGATACTGCAAAAAAAACATTGTTTTGCTCCGTCATTCTATTATGGTATGATTGCCACCAGCAATCATGTAAATTCTGAATTCGCTGCGCGGCGCACCACCCTCGCCGGCGGCGCTCATCCGCGCCGCATTTAATCTTTCAAATCTGGCCATTGCGAAAAAATAAAACCCATCCGAATGGATGGGTTTTACTTTTTGGAGCTGCTAGCCAGATTTGAACTGGCGACCTCATCCTTACCAACTATTTTGAAGCGATTTTTGCCTTGCGCCTCTTATCGTAAATTATCGGATAAAACCCTTGTGTACCAACGACTTTCGGAATTTGCTTGCTGTTCCTTGCTGTAGCTTGCGGTGGGTGTTTTGTGTCGGTTTTTCGCGGGCCGTGTCGGTTTTGTGTCGGTTTCTACGCCTGCTTGATAGCGTCTCTAAATATCTGACTTGCTCTTTTTATACTCTCCTGATCGGCGTGTGTATACATCCGCAGCGTAACTGCTTTATCGGTGTGCCCAAGCTTTTCTGACACACTGGCAATGTCTGCGCCGTTGGTAATGGCAATACTGGCAAAGCTGTGCCGAAGCTTGTGGGGGTGCAGACCCTGGACGCCGTATCTCCTTGCAAAGTTTTGCAGGTAACGGGCAGGACTTTGGGGATGGATAGGCTCGGGACTGCCTTCCTGAGTAAAGACATATTGGCTGATAGCTTTCTTGCTCTGCTCAAGCCGAAGCTCACGCAGCAGCGCAATGATCTGTGGATCAACATCAATGGTGCGGTTCCGACCATTCTTCGGCGTGTCCAGATAGATACCCTTATCCGGAGTATAACAAAGATTGCTGCAGATGGTAATGGTGTTCTTTCCAAAGTCCACATCCTTCCACTGAAGTCCGCAACATTCGCCTCGGCGGATGCCGGTATCGATCAGCAGACGGATCATTGCCCGCCATTTCAGTGGTTCCTGGGATAGGCAATTCCAGATGTGCCGGATCTCCTCGACGGTATAAGCCTCTGCTTCCTGCGTTTTCACTTCGTCCTTTCGGGGTCTAGGGCGCAGCACCTTGTCCATGGGGTTTCGGTCTATTAGGTCTGCCAGATATGCCATTTTGAA
>JAZNJN010000062.1:0-3261 GCA_045578025.1 Faecousia sp.
CCCGTAAACCACAACAACGATATCGGCATGCCCATGGCGATTCTGTCCATGGCAGAGGATACCCAGGTTGCGGTGCTGGAAATGGGCATGAACCATTTCCGGGAGATCGCGTATCTGGCCTCCATTGCAAAACCCGATGTGGCAGTGATCATCAATATCGGCACCATGCATATTGAGCATCTGGGCTCTCAGGAGGGTATCCTAAAAGCCAAGCTGGAGATCCTGGAGGGCATGAAGCCGGAGGGAAAAGTGCTTCTTAACGGTGATGATCAGCTCCTTTGGAATGTGCAGGAAACTGCTGTGAAGGCTACATACTTCGGTGTGCGCAATCCCCAGTGCCAGATCTGCGGTAGTGATGTAAATGAAGGGGACGGCATGCTTTCCTTTGCTGTTCATACCGGCGAAACGGATTTCCTCGTAAATCTGGCGCTGGAAGGTGAGCATTTCGTATCGGATGCTCTGGCGGCAGTGAGCGTGGGTCTTGCCATGGGTATCGAACCGGATAAGATCTGCAAGGCCCTTGCGGGTTTCCGGAATATGGAAGGCAGACAGGAGATCTTCCGACATCGGGAATTTACCATCATCAAGGATTGTTATAATGCAGGCCCTGAGTCTATGGCAGCGGCGCTGACGGTGCTGGGTAATCGCGCCGGCCGGCGGATCGCTGTGCTGGGCGATATGCTGGAGCTGGGCATGTGCGCGCCGGCGGAGCATTATAGGATCGGCAGGATCGCCGCGGAAAAGGCAGATGCGGTCTTTGCTTACGGACCCAACGGCTCCCGCGTTGTCAGCGGCGCGATTACAGGAGGCATGAATAATACCCTTGCCAGTGCTTATGAAGATGCAAATCTACTGGCACAGGCACTGAAACGGTTTGTAAAACCGGGTGATGTGCTGTTGTTTAAGGGCAGTCACGGTATGCATATGGAAAATATTCTGGAGGCATTCCAGAAGGATGAAGGATAAGCGGAGGAAAGAGATATGACAAGGATTCTACTGACCGCTGCGGCAGGCGCAGTACTGTCCGGACTGATCGGTTTTCTGCTGCTGCCGGTGCTTCGGGCATTGAAGGCAGGACAGTCTATCCGGGAGGTCGGCCCTACTTGGCACAACTATAAAGCAGGCACACCCATGATGGGCGGACTGATGTTCATTTTCGCACTGATTCTGTGCCTGGTGATCGCCATTCCCACCATGGAAGATCTTTCCGTATTTTATGTGCTGGCACTGAGCCTTTGCTTCGGTTTTGTAGGATTTCTTGACGATTTCACAAAGGTAAAGTTTAAGCGGAATCTGGGTCTGACAGCTGTTCAGAAAATGCTGCTGCAGCTGGCGGTCTCTGCAATTTTTCTCTATGCGCTGTACAAGCAGGGCACACTTCAAAGTGTGATTTACATCCCCTTTGTGGATGCCAGCTTTGAAATTCACCCGCTTCTGTACATTTTCTTTGCCATGTTTGTCATGGTGGGCTGCGTAAACGCCGTAAATCTGACAGACGGCGTGGACGGACTGTGCGGCAGCGTGACCATTCCTGTCATGGTGTTCTTTACTGTGGTGGCATTTGTGAAAGGGAAAACCGATCTGGCGCTGATGCCCGCTTGTCTGATTGGTGGACTTGTTGCCTATCTGTTTTATAACTGGCATCCGGCAAAGGTCTTTATGGGCGATACCGGCAGCCTGTTTTTAGGCGGTGTGGTGTGCGGACTGGCCTTTGCGCTGAATGTGCCGCTGATTCTGATTCTGGTTGGATTTATTTATATCATGGAAACGCTGTCCGTGATTTTGCAGGTGCTCTACTTCAAGCTGACCCACGGCAAGCGGCTGTTTAAAATGTCTCCCATCCACCATCATTTTGAGATGTGCGGATGGAAAGAAGAGCGGATTGTTCTGACCTTCGCGGCGGTCTCTGCGCTGATGTGCGTGATCGCCTGGTTTGGCATCTTCGGTCTGCCCGGTTAATTTCGGAAAGGAGATCTTTCATGGCAGCAGGGAAAACTCTGTATGCCAAAGAGGATCGCCGCCGCCTTGCGGCGGGGGGACGTGTCGATATTCCATTTTTGATCCTTGTCCTGCTGCTTTTGGCGGTAGGACTGATCATGCTTTACAGCGCAAGCTCAGCCCAGAGCGAATATGATACCGGCTACACCATTTCCACGAAATACCTGCAAAAGCAGGCGGTATGCGCGGGGATTGGGATTTTGTGCATGTATGCCTTCAGCAGAATTCCGGCGGAGTTTTGGCTGAGATTTGCCTGGCCGCTGTATGGTATAAGTATCGTTTTATTGCTGCTGGTGCTGGTGGTAGGTGAATCGGTCAACGGTGCCCGGCGATGGATCAATATTGCCGGCATCCAGTTCCAGCCCTCCGAGATCGCGAAATTTACCATGATCGTGCTGTTCGCCAAACTCACAAGGCTGTTTGGCGGCGACGCAAAGAAATTTCGCTACGGTGTATTGGGCTTTGGCGGCGCACTTCTGGGAATTTTGATCCCACTGGCGCTGGAAAAGCACCTGTCTGCCATTATGCTTATGGGCATGGTGGCTGTGGTGATGATGTATGTTGCCGGAACAAGCCCCAAGTGGCTGCTGGCAGGAGCGGGAGCGGCTGCTGCTTTCGTGCTGGTGTACATCACCTTTATGGGCTATGCCGGTGATCGGGTCACAGCATGGCTGCACCCGGAGGAGGATCCGGGAGATACCGGTTACCAGATTTTGCAGTCCCTATATGCCATCGGATCCGGTGGACTGTTTGGCCTGGGCTTCGGAAAGAGCAGACAAAAGTATCTGTACCTGCCCTTTCAGTATAATGACTACATTTTTGCCATCATCTGTGAGGAAGTGGGACTTGTAGGCGCAGTATTGATTGTTGCGCTGTTTGCCGCCATGATCCTGCGGGGCTACTGGATCGCATTGCGGGCAAGAGACCGGTTTTCTACAGTTCTGGCGGCGGGTCTTGTGACGCTCATTGCGGTGCAAACGATTTTGAATCTCTGCGTTGTGACCAATCTTCTGCCGTCTACCGGCATCGCGCTGCCGTTTTTCTCTTACGGCGGCACGGCCCTGGCGGTGAATTTAGGGGAGATGGGTGTTGTGTTAAGCATTTCCCGGTATCGAAACCAGACAAAAATACAGGAGGTTTCCCTATGAATCTGATTTTTACCTGCGGCGGCACGGGCGGCCATATCAATCCTGCCATTGCAGTTGCCAATATGATGCGGGAACGCTATCCCGAAGCCAACATCCTCTTTATCGGGGCAAAGGG
>JAZNJN010000063.1:0-2431 GCA_045578025.1 Faecousia sp.
GCTGAAGCTATATAAGGGCAATATGATCAACGCCGGTGTGTGGAGTGATTATTCTCTGTACAGCGAGGAGATCGCCACCTTCGGCGAAAGCGACTACAATCAGGCGGATGCTGCCGGTTTTATCAACCTCTACGGTCTGCCTATCAAAGTGAAGGCAATGGTAGACCGGACAGTGTCCGGCGACAATGCGTGACCAACCCGGTTGGTAGACGATACACCATTGGGTATTGCTCGGTAACGATAAAAGGAAAAAACTAGAAACACTAGCAAGGAGAAACAGGACATGGAGAAGATGTGGGCGGGAAGAACCGATGGCATCACAGAGAAAATAGCAGATGACTTTAATTCTTCCATCCAGTTTGACAGTAGAATGTACCGGCAGGACATTACCGGTTCCATGGCCCATGCTGCCATGCTGGCTGCCCGTGGGATCATTTCCCAAAAGGATGCGGACACCCTCATCGCCGGACTGGAAGAGATCCTGCAGGATCTGGAAAACGACAAGCTTGCCATTGACATGGAATGTGAGGATATCCATATGTTCGTGGAGCAGGTGCTGACCCAGCGGTTGGGGGATGTGGGCAAAAAGCTCCACACCGCCCGCTCCCGCAACGATCAGGTAGCGCTGGATACCAGAATGTATCTTCGCAGTGAGGTCGATGAGATCGCAAATCTTACAAAGGATCTGATCGCCGCAGTCACAGCGAAGGCAGAGCGCTATGCCGACACCATTATGCCCGGCTACACCCATTTGCAGCGGGCGCAGCCCATCACTTTTGGGCATCATCTGATGGCGTATGCCATGATGCTGCTGCGGGTTCTGGATCGGCTCAAGGACTGCAGGAAACGGATGAATCAGTCGCCCATCGGCTGCTGCGCCTTGGCGGGCACGACCTATGACGTCGACCGGGAAATGGAAGCGGAAAGGCTGGGCTTTGACGGCATCTGCCGGAACAGTCTGGACGGCGTTTCAGACCGGGACTTCTGTGTGGAGCTGATGAGTGCCATCTCCATTCTGATGATGCACCTGAGCCGCGTTTCGGAGGAGATCATTTTATGGTCCAGCTGGGAGTTTAAGTTTGTGGAGCTTAGTGATGCCTACACCACCGGCTCGTCCATCATGCCCCAGAAGAAAAATCCGGATATGGCAGAGCTCGTCCGGGGTAAGACCGGCAGAGTTTACGGCGACCTGATGGCCCTTTTGACTACCCTCAAGGGTTTGCCTCTTGCCTACAACAAGGATATGCAGGAGGATAAAGAAAGCGTATTTGACGCCTGCGACACGGTGAAGATGTGTCTTAAGGTCTTTACCGGGATGATCGACACCATGACCGCCCGGGAAGAGAACATGAAGCGCGCTGCCCAGAAGGGCTTTATCAATGCTACGGATCTTGCGGATTATCTGGTAAAGAAGGGGATGCCTTTCCGCAGCGCCTACAAGATCGCGGGACAGTTGGTGAACCTGTGTATACAAAAGGATATGGTGCTGGAAGAACTGGATCTTCAGGAGTACAAGGCCTATAGCGATCTGTTTGAGGAAGATTTGTATCAGCAGATCGATCTGAAGACTTGTGTGGAGAAGCGGATCAGCAAGGGCGGTACTTCCCCAGCATCAGTCAAGGAACAGATCGCCTATGTGAAAGAATGCTGAACTGACAGGAAAAAGGGGTTGCATATCCTTTTACTGCCCGGTATAATATGGGAATCCGCAGAAAGAAATGAGGGGTCTTATGCGCATCGTTGTAAAGATCGGTACATCCACATTGGCACATTCTACCGGGCATTTGAACATCCGCCGGGTGGAGGAGCTTTGCGCCTGCATCAGCGATATCAAAAACGCCGGACATGAGGTAATTGTGGTCTCCTCCGGCGCAATCGGCATGGGCGTGGGAAAGCTGGGGCTGCAGCAGCGCCCAAAGGATATCCCCACCAAGCAGGCGGCTGCCGCGGTGGGTCAATGTGAGCTGATGTATACATATGATAAGCTCTTCAGCGAGTACAGCCATACCGTTGCTCAGCTTTTGATCACCGGGGACGATGTGGCCAATGAGACCCGGCATGAGAATTTTGGAAACACCATCAATCGTCTGCTGGAGCTGAGGGCGATCCCCATCATCAATGAAAACGATACCGTTGCCACCGATGAGATCGTCATTGGCGACAATGATACTCTGGCTGCCATCGTGGCAAAAAGTGTGAAAGCAGAGCTTTTGATCCTGCTTTCGGACATTGATGGGCTGTATACGGCCGACCCCCATACGAATAAGGATGCAAAGTTGATCGCCAGTGTGGATAAGCTGGACGAAAGTATCTATGCATTGGCGGGGGCATCCTTGTCCGGACAGGGAACCGGCGGCATGGTGACAAAGCTTCATGCTGCTGCGATCTGTATGGAGTGCGGCTGCGATATGATCATCGCCAACGGCAGCCG
>JAZNJN010000064.1:0-9652 GCA_045578025.1 Faecousia sp.
CGGAGCGCGAAGCGCGAGCCTCCCCTGTGTAAGGGGAGGTGCCCCGTTAGGGGCGGAGGGGTTGTGACAATCCCTCAGTCAGCCTTCGGCTGACAGCTCCCTTTACACAAGGGAGCCTTTGTTAAGCTAAACGATCATTTACCGCTTCGTAAAAAATACCGCCCCGGTGACCCGGGGCGGTTTGCTTATTCGTCGTAATCGTTGGGGATGGGGGTGACCACCGGAGTTCCGTCCCGGTTCAGCAGGGGTGTCAGACCGCCGGCGTAGCCGCTGGCGTGGAACAGGTAATTCACGCCGGTCTGGCGATCCACCCAGATCTCATTGCTTCCCAATGCACCGTCAGACCAAACCTTAATAAAACGCTTTTCCTTTGCCATCTTACTCGCCCTTCACGCCTTCCATAAGGCCGTTGGCCAGGCCCACCAGGCCCTGCATCTGGCTGGGAATGATGATCTTGGTAGCCTTACCGTCGGCAACCTTTTCCATCGCCTGAATGGCCTTGAGCTTGACGACTTGCTCATTGGGCGCTTTCTCATTCAGCAGCTCCAGAGAATCGGCAAGGGCCTTCTGAACTGCCATGATGGCCTGAGCTTCGCCGTCCGCCTTCAAAATGGCAGCCTGCTTTTCCGCCTCTGCCTTCAAAATAGCCGCTTCCTTCTCTGCGCTGGCCCGCAGAATAGCAGATTCCTTTTCACCTTCAGCGATCAGAATTGCAGACTTCTTCTGGCCTTCCGCCTGCAAAATCGCCTGACGGCGGTCGCGCTCCGCCTTCATCTGCTTTTCCATGGAGCTCTGGATGTCAGCCGGAGGCAGAATGTTCTTCAGCTCCACACGATTGACCTTAATGCCCCAGGGATCGGTAGCCTCGTCCAGAATGGCCCGCATCTTGGTATTGACCACATCGCGGGAAGTGAGGGTCTGGCCAAGCTCCAGGTCGCCGATGATGTTACGCAAGGTGGTAGCAGTAAGGGTCTCCATAGCCGCCATAGGCTGCTCCACGCCGTAGGCATACAGCTTGGGGTCTGTGATCTGGAAATACACAACGGTATCGATCTGCATGGTGACATTGTCCTTGGTGATCACCGGCTGAGGGGGATAGTCCAGCACCTGCTCCTTCAAGGAGACGCGGCGGGCGATGCGGTCGATAAAGGGGATCTTGAAGTGCAGGCCCACACCCCACACGTTCTGGAATGCGCCCAGACGCTCGATGACATACGCCCGGGACTGCTGCACCACAGAGATGTTGGAAATGACAAGAATAAACAGAAGAACCACAACAATAATCACAAACGGCATAAAAGTACCTCCTTCATTAATTATGCGTATTTTATACGCTTGTTTCCACTTGCACCGGGGACACGAACACCTTCACGCCCTCAATCCGGTCCACCTTCACCAGCGTACCCTCGGGGATATTTCCGCCATCGGTACTTCTGGCTGTCCAGTACATACCGCCAAGCTTTACCTGTCCGGTGGCATTTAAGTTATCCACAGATGCGGTAATGTAGCCTTCGGTGCCGATGACACTGTCAATATTTGTGGCAGCATGTGCAGGATTCAAAACTTTCCGGACAAAGGGCCACAGCGCAGCCAGCAATCCGCCGGACACCACAAAAAACAGCACCACCTGCAGCCAAACTTGCGCAGAAAGCATGGCCGCCACCGCCGCCGCCAGCGCACCTGCGGCAAACCAGATGGACACCAGATGGATGGGGCAAGCTGCCTCCAGAATGACAAACCCGATCATCAGTACCAGCCAAATGGTTTGTGCCATATTCCTACCTCCTTTACGGTATTGGGTTATGAATATAGCATACCATATTCTCCGGTCGCAGTCAATTAAACAATCTGTAAAGCCTACGAAAAAATATCCTCAAAACCCCTTATGTTTGTGCAATTATGCTTGACAAGTGCCTGTTTCGTGATAAAATATATTCGGTATAGTGTGCGCAGCCTCGGAGATCTTACCCGGGCAGCGTTTCATGGATATCCGGCAGCCGCCGGAGACTGGGATCTGCGCCTCATGGCGTTTTGTTTGTAGAGAGCACTTTTCCGCCTTTCAGGCGGATCGGAATTGCAAATTTTACACATGGGGTTCATTGTGCCCACCTCTGAGGCTTTGCCATCTATTTTTATCGAAGGAGGTGCGCTCAGGAATTATGGAATTGTATTTCGCGATCATACTGATCGTCGTTGGCACTGCAGTGGGAATTGCCGCCGGTTTCGGCATCGGCATCGCCTACCGTAAAAAGGTCGCAGAGCGGGAGATCGGTTCTGCCGAGGCAGAAGCCACCCGTCTGATCAACGAAGCCATCCGCAGCGGTGAGAGCCGCAAGAAGGAAATGCTGCTGGAGGCCAAGGACGAGATCCATAAATCACGCACAGAGTACGAAAAAGAAGTTAAGGAGCGCCGGGCGGAGCTTGTCAAGCAGGAGCGCCGCTTACAGCAGAAAGAAGAGACCCTGGACAAGAAGGCCGATACCTTTGAACGTAAGGAAGAGGAACTGGCAAAGAAGCTGGAAACCCTCGCCCAGACCCAGGCAGAGGCCGAGCAGGCAAAGGCTGCTCAGATGAAGGCACTGGAAGCCATCTCCGGTCTGACTCAGGAGCAGGCAAAGCAGCACCTGCTCAAGAGCGTGGAGGAGGAAGTCCGCCACGAAACCGCACTGAAGATCAAGGAGATCGAGCAGCAGATGAAGGACGAGGCCGACGAAAAGGCACGGGAAGTCCTGTCCATCGCCATCCAGCGCTGCGCTGCCGATCACGCCGCTGAAACCACCGTTTCCGTTGTGGCACTGCCCAACGACGAGATGAAGGGCCGCATCATTGGCCGCGAGGGCCGGAACATCCGGACTCTGGAGACCATCACCGGTGTGGATCTGATCATCGACGACACCCCCGAGGCCATCACCGTGTCCAGCTTCGACCCCGTTCGCCGGGAGATCGCAAGACTGGCTCTGGAAAAGCTCATTGCCGACGGCCGTATCCACCCCACCCGCATCGAGGACATGGTGGAAAAGGCCCGCAAGGAAGTGGACCGCACCATCCGGGAAGAGGGCGAGCGCGCCTGCTACGAGACCGGTGTGCATAACCTGAACCCCGAACTGGTCAAGATCCTTGGCCGCCAGAAGTACCGTACCTCTTACGGTCAGAACGTACTGAATCACTCCGTAGAGGTCGCCCATATCGCCGGCCTCATGGCCGCAGAGCTGGGCGTGGATGTAGCCCTGGCAAAGCGGGCAGGCCTGCTCCATGACCTAGGTAAGTCCATCGACCACGAGGTGGAGGGCAGCCATGTGCAGCTAGGCGGCGATCTTGCCCGAAAGTACAAGGAAAACCCCGTTGTTGTTAACGCCATCGAATCCCACCATGGCGATGTAGAACCCAAGACCGTTATCGCCGTGCTGGTGCAGGCTGCCGATGCCGTATCTGCTGCCCGTCCCGGTGCCCGCCGCGAGAATGTGGAAAACTACATCCGCCGGCTGCAGAAGCTGGAGGAGCTGACCGGCTCCTACCCCGGTGTAGACAAGGCCTTCGCCATCCAGGCAGGCCGGGAAGTCCGCATCATGGTCAAACCCGAGGTTGTCAACGAGGACAACATGATCCTGCTGGCAAGAGACATTGCCAAGAAGATCGAGTCCGAGCTGGAATACCCCGGTCAGATCAAGGTCAACGTGATCCGCGAGACCAAGGCTGTGGAGTACGCAAAATAAAAATCGATCCCCCGGGACATTTCCCGGGGGATTTTTGCGCTATTTCAGCAATTCCAATGTCAGCCGCGTGCCTACATGGAGCCCTTCCATAAACGCCGCTTTTTCCTGCTCCGCATAGATGCTATAAATAAGGGAAAACAGATCATCCTGCTCCTTTGCCGTAAAGCACTGCAGATAGCGGTCCAATTTTCGGTAGTGGGCATGGAGCACGCTATTGTCAATAGGGTTGCTCTCCGTGTAGAAATTATAAAACATCTCCAGTAAACTGCGCGCATCCTGATAGCAATAATCCGGAGCATGCTCCGCAAGATAGGCGTTGATTTTTTCGATATATGGATTCATATGAAGCCTCCTTATATGTTTTACAAATATTCTACACACATTTAAATGTAAAGTCAATACATTTATTTGTGTGTATGGTATGGTTAGTAAAACAATATAGGAGGTGCGAAATGTATCACTATCAACGGTTAAAAGATCTTCGAGAAGATAAAGATCTGAATCAAGAGAAAATTGCAAAATTACTAGGAACAACACAGCAAACTTACTCTCTGTGGGAGCGGGGAGATCGTGAAATACCTTTCCACCATGTCATTACTTTAGCAAAATTCTACAAGGTATCTTTGGACTATATTGCTGGCTTAAAGGAAAAATAAAGGCCCCCTTGTGTAAAGGGGGCTGTCAGCCGACCAGGCTGACTGGGGGATTGTCACTATAAGAACAACCCCTCCGAGTCGCCTATCGGCGACCCACCTCCCCTTACACAGGGGAGGCTTTATTTTACCGTTTTTTCCGATACTTCAGGCTGACCATCAGCAGGCACGCCCACAAGAAGAGGCTCAGCACCCATGCCTGACCGCAGACCATGGGGCTGGACACGATGATCAGCAGTCCGTTCATCACATAGCCTACCGCGTCCGATGCACTCAGGGAGAGGAAATTCAACACCAGCATGATTAGGGTCAGCATTAGGGACGCGATGCTGATATTCCGGACCATCCGGACAGTGCCCCACTGCTCCCGGGGGATCGCCCGATACAGCAGCATCGCCGGTGGCAGGAAAAACAGCAGCGACAGTATAACCATCAGCCCCGCAAGAACGCCCTCCGGCTCATGGATAAAGCCCAGGGTAGCACAAATCACATACAACACGCCCCAAGTAATATACAGATTCTTCCTCTTCATAGTCTTCTCCTTTGGGATCTGTTTCCTTTATTGTACCCCACATATTGCGTCTTGGCAAGGAAAAAACACTAGACAGTGTAACATAATTCTGTTATAATAAGGTAATCATATAGGAAAGGGAGTTGTGTTCCCATGAAATGTCCGTTTTGCGGCGATCAGGAAAGTAAGGTCGTCGATTCCCGCCATAACGAGGATGGCAATTCCATCCGCCGCCGCCGGGAGTGTATCGCCTGCCAGCGCCGCTTTACTACTTATGAGTATGTAGAAAGTCTGCCCATCATCGTGGTCAAGCGGGACGGCACCCGTCAGAGCTTTGACCGGAACAAGATCCTCAACGCTATGGTCCGCGCCTTTGACAAGCGGAAGGTGGAAATGAGCGATCTGGAACGGATCACCACCGAGATCGAGCAGGCCATCCAGAACACACTGGAGCGGGAGGTCAGCACCGACAAGATCGGCGAAATGGTCATGGAGCGTATCAAGACCATCGACGAGGTGGCATATATCCGGTTCGCTTCCGTTTACCGCCGCTTCCAGGATGTGGGCAGCTTCGTCCACGAGATCAACCAGTTCCTGAAGAAGTAAGGAGTTATTCCCATGGATTTTGAAGCCCTGAAGGTCTTATTTGAAGAATTTGATCTTGCCGCCTTTCTGCCGGATATGTCCAGTGTGCTGGGCTGGGTGGAGACCGGTCTGCGGATCTCCGTCATGGCGGGACCGCTGCTGCTTCTCATGTTTGGCCTTTTGTATCTGCTCTGGCCGCCCAAGGAAGCCAACCACGGTCTGGGTTTCCGGTGCTGGTGGGGCATGGCAAGTCTGGAGGCGTGGCAGTTTACCCAGCACATTGCCGGCCTTGTCTGGTCCGGTCTGGGCGTAGTGCTGACCGTTGTGATGGCGCTGATCTGCAACGCCTTCCGCCGGATGGACCCCATGGACATGGTCTGGTCCGCAGTCACCTGCCTGATCTGGGAAGTGGTGCTGGTTGCCATTGCATGCTTGGCGATCAACATTATCGTTATCCGCGTCTTCGACAAGGACGGCTTCCGCCGGGATTCCGAATAATTGCAAAACAGCAGCCTTGTGGCTGCTGTTTTTTTGCATACACTCCCCTTCCCAAGCATACCTTGTACCAAAACCTTCAAGGAGGCATGGGTATGGGTACCAGAATCACCGACCTGAACTGCAAGGAAGTCATCTGTGTGGCAGACGGACGCCGGCTGGGTTTCGTTTCCGATGTGGAGATCGAAGTCCCCTGCGGTAATGTGATCGCCATCATCGTCCCCGCACCCAGCCGCATTTTCGGCTTTTTAGGTCCGAAGGAGGATTTCGTGATCCCCTGGAACTGCATCAAGCGCATCGGCCCGGACATCATTTTGGTGGACACCAAGCCGGATAGTTGCCGCTATCCCCGTCCAAAACCCCTCTGGTTCCTGGGATAAGGCTAAAAAAGCGGAATATTTTATAAAAAATTGGAAAAAATACTTGCAAAATCCATGTCCATGCCATATAATATTTCGGCATGGGCAATTCCCATGACATTATTACACCACACACCCGGTGATCGGACGCCCCCGTGCTTCGAAAGAAGCGGGCCCACCGAGATGATCGGGGTGGAGGAAAAAACAAAAGGAGAAATTTAAAAATGGCTGTCATCTCTATGAAGCAACTGCTGGAGGCCGGCGTACACTTCGGTCACCAGACCCGCCGCTGGAACCCCAAAATGGCTACCTACATCTACACCGAGCGTAACGGTATCTACATCATCGACCTGCAGAAGACCGTTAAGAAGCTGGAGGAAGCCTACAACTTCGTTCGTGAAACTTCCGCCAACGGCGGCAACATCCTGTTCGTCGGCACCAAGAAGCAGGCACAGGATGCCATCAAGGAAGAGGCTGCCCGTTGCGGTGGCTACTATGTCAACGCCCGCTGGCTGGGCGGCATGATGACCAACTTCCGCACCATGCGTACCCGTATCGACCGTCTGGCTCAGCTGAGAAAGATGGAAGAGGACGGCACCTTCGCTATGCTGCCCAAGAAGGAAGTCATTCAGCTCCAGGGCGAGATCGAGAAGCTGGAGAAGTACCTGGGCGGCGTTAAGGAAATGAAGAAGCTGCCTGCTGCTCTGTTTATCGTTGACCCCCGCAAGGAGCGCAACGCCATCGCTGAAGCTCACAAGCTGAACATTCCCATCGTGGCTATCGTGGACACCAACTGCGATCCCGATGAGATCGATTATGTCATCCCCGGCAACGACGACGCGATCCGCGCTATCCGCCTGATCGCTGCCACCATGGCAAACGCTGCCATCGAGGGCCGTCAGGGTGAGGACGCTGTGGCTGCTGTCGAGACCGCTGAGGTCGAGGCTCCCGCTGCTGAGTAATTAATAGGAGGAAACTACCATGGCATTTACTGCACAGGATGTTAAGAAGCTCCGCGAAATGACCAACGTCGGCATGATGGACTGCAAGGCTGCTCTGGCTGCTACCGATGGCGACATGGACAAGGCTGTTGACTGGCTCCGCGAGAAGGGCCTGGCTAAGGCTGCCAAGAAGGCTGACCGCATCGCCGCCGAAGGCGTTGCTTACGCCGCTGTTATCAATGGCGTGGGCGTCGTGATCGAGGTCAACTCCGAGACCGACTTCGCTGCCAAGACCGATGCTTTCCTGGATCTGGTCAAGAATCTGGCTACCGTTGTTGCTACCGAGAACCCCGCTGATGTGGAGGCTCTGAAGGCTTGCAAGTACCCGGGCTCCAACCTGACCGTCACTGAGATCATGCAGGAGAAGGTCATGTCCATCGGCGAGAACATGCAGATCCGCCGTTTCAACCGCTTTGCTGACAACACTTCCGTTGCTTACGTCCACATGGGCGGCACCCACGGTGTTCTGGTCAACCTGGCTGTTGAAGGCGACATCGACGTCACCGAGATGGGCAAGAACGTGGCTATGCAGATCGCTGCTATGAATCCCAAGTACTGGGACAAGGCTCAGGTTCCCCAGGCTGATGTGGACAAGGAGCTGACCGTTCAGATCGCTCTGATGGACAACGATCCCAAGATGGCTTCCAAGCCCGCCGAAGTCAAGGAGAAGATCGCTGCCGGCAAGATCGCTGCTTTCTACAAGGAAAGCTGCCTGCTGCAGCAGGAATTCGTCCGCTCCGACCTCTATAAGGGCGATGTGGCCGGTTACCTGGCTGACGCTGCCAAGAAGCTGGGCGGCAAGGTCACCTTCGTCGACGCTATTCACTACATCAAGGGTGAAGGCATCGAGAAGAAGGAAGAGAACTTTGCTGACGAAGTCGCTGCGCAGATCGCCGGCGCTCAGAAATAATTCTTCTAAAACACAGATCCCCGACCAAAAGGTCGGGTATCTTTTTTATTGTATTTCCACGCCGCCCTGCGAGCGGATCGACAGAACATGGCAGGCTCCCTCGCCCAGCACACCGTCGATCCCTGCCCGGAAAGCATCCAGCATATCCATAGGAACGAATGCCTGCACCGTGCCGGCAAAACCGCCGCCGTGTACCCGGCACGCGCCCCTGCCCTGCAAAAACTCCCTGCACAGCATCAGCGTCAGCGCAACAGCCTGCTGCGATGTGCTCCCTGTAGGGATCACATTCTGGAGATACATATATGAGGACTCCCCGCTTTCCTTGACCAGCGCCAAAAAGCCGTCGAAATCTCCCCGCCGCAGGGCATCCACCTGCTGCTGCACCCGGGCATTTTCCTTATAATAATGATACGCCCGCAGCACCGCCCGGTCACCGCAGGCTTCCCGGAGGGCGGGAATCGCAGCCACAAATTCTGTTTCATCGATCTGGGACAGCACTTCCCCGCCAAAACAAGCGCAGATGTTACTCAGTTCCGTGGTAATGGCGGCATACTCCTCCGTCAAGTCCGCATGGCTTGCCCTGGTATCGATGATGCACAGCGCGTGACCGCAAGTGGAAAAGTCATAATCCACCGGTTCTACCAAAGGATCATCTCTATCCTTAAAGCCAATAGCCACCAGGCCGCCCACCGCAGAGGCCATCTGGTCCATCAATCCGCAGGGCTTTCCAAAATAGACATTTTCCGCATACTGACCGACCATGGCGATCTCCGGCGCGCTTGCCTTTCCCTCAAAAAACAGATGATTCATGATCGTACCCATCAGCACCTCAAATGCAGCGGAAGAGCTTAACCCCGAGCCGGGCAGCACTGTGGACATCACATAGGCATCAAAGCCACTGACTCCGCATCCCAGCTGAGCAAATCGGGCAGCCACGCCACGCACCAACGCAGCGGTAGTGTTTTTCTCCACCTCTACCGGGGAAAGCTCCTTCGTATCCACCATGCACAGCGGATATCCTTCCGACTGGATACGAATCAAACTTGTGCCGTTGACCCGAACTGCCGCCGCGGTATCCATATCCACCGCCGCTGCCAGCACTTTACCCCGCTGATGGTCTGTATGATTCCCGCCGATCTCCGTCCGTCCCGGCGCAGAAAACCAGCGCTCCGGTGCAGCGCCAAAGGCAGCCATAAATCCGGCATCCAGCGCCTTTTTTCTGTTCTCATTGAACATAACAGCCGCCCCCCCTTTCTTTTCACTCATTATACAACCCAAAAAACAAAAACGGAAGACCCTTTTCTTGCGAAAAAGCACGCAGTATGGTATGATGAAGAAAACAAGCAGGAGGAGCACCATGAAAAAAACTCTGCTGATCACCGGCTTTGACCCCTTTGGAGGTGAATCCATCAACCCCGCATGGGA
>JAZNJN010000065.1:0-9097 GCA_045578025.1 Faecousia sp.
GAGGTGGCTCCGCCGCAAGGCGGAGACGGAGGGATTGTCAATCCCCCAGTCACGCTGTCCGCGTGACAGTTTTGTGAATGTGCGCTTGCCACTGGCAAGCGATGGATTTGAATCCGCTGCGCGGAGCACCACCCCCTTTACACAAGGGGGCCTTAGAAAGCTAAACGATCATTTACAGACCCTTATTGACAAACAGGTCGATAGGGGATATACTGGAAATGACAAATGCGCGTATGCTCATATGTAAAAACAAACTGGAGGGATTTGCATGCCCAAGAAGATATATGCCATCGAGAATCTGGACTGCGCTCACTGCGCGGCAAAGGCGGAGGAGAAGATCCGCCAGATCTCCGGTGTGGAGGATGCCACCATTACCTTTGCTACCATGCAGCTGGCGTTGACGGCTGAGGATCCGGATGCTCTATTGGAGCAGATTACGGCGGCTGCCAGGGAAATTGAGCCGGATATTCGGTTTTCACCCAGGGAACAGGGTCACGCTCATCAGCATGGGGAATGCGCCTGCGGACACGATCATCATGAAGGCCACCATCATCATGTCGAGGGGCATGGAGAACTGGTGGGGATTCTGGTCGGTAGCGGACTGTTCCTCTGCGGACTCATTCTGCAGGCGCTGCTCCCCAGGTGGTACTTACATATTTTCGCCTTTGTGGCGGCGTATCTGATTCTCGGGTGGGATGTGCTGAAGACTGCCGGGAAAAACCTCATCCGGGGCAAGGTCTTTGATGAGAATTTTCTCATGAGTCTGGCGACTTTGGGCGCTTTTGCCATCCGGGAATATCCTGAAGCGGTAGGTGTCATGCTCTTTTACCGGGTGGGCGAATATTTTGAACACCGGGCGGTGGAACGCAGCCGCAAGGGGATTATGGAGGCGGTGGATCTACGACCGGAAACGGTGGAATTGGCAACCGGTGCGGTCATCCCTGCGGCAGAGGCCAAGGTGGGGGATCTGCTCCGGGTGCGCCCCGGCGACCGGATCCCCCTGGATGCCGTTGTGGTTGAGGGAAACAGCCGTATCGACACCGCTCCCATCACCGGAGAAAGTGTTCCCGTGGGCGTAGGCGTTGGAGATCCTGTCACTTCCGGCTGCGTTAACCTTTCCGGGCAATTGACCCTCCGGGTGGAAAAGGTTTTGGCAGAATCCATGGTCACCCGAATCCTGAACAGCGTAGAAAATGCCGCAGCCAGCAAGCCGAAGATCGACCGGTTCATCACCCGGTTTGCCCGGGTCTATACCCCCATTGTGGTGCTTTTGGCGGTGGCGACTGCGGTGATTCCCAGCCTGTTTTCAGGAGATTGGAACTACTGGGTCTATACGGCCTTGTCTTTTCTGGTCATGAGCTGTCCCTGTGCGCTGGTATTAAGTGTTCCTCTGGCGTTTTTCTCCGGCATTGGCTCGGGCAGCAGGCAGGGTATCCTTTTTAAGGGAGGACTGTCCATGGAAGCCTTGGCGGGAGTCAAGGCTGTGGTGATGGATAAGACCGGCACAGTCACAGAGGGCGATTTTTCTGTAAAGGACGCAGATGACGAGCTGCTCTATCTCAGCGCCTGCTGCGAGCAGGGCTCTAACCATCCCATCGCGGCAAGCATTCTGGCGGCTGCCAGGGAGCGGAGATTGACCCTCAAAGCACCGGAAGAGCTGGAGGAGATCGCCGGTCACGGCATCCGCGCCAGACTGGAGGGGAAGGAGATCCTCTGCGGCAATGAAAAGCTGCTGCGCCGGTTTGGTATTGCGGTTTCCGCGGAAGAGGGAACTGTCGTATGGGTGGCGGTGGACGGGAAACTTCTGGGCGTGATCCGGATTTCTGACACAATTAAACCCGATGCGAAGTCCGCGGTTGCGGAGTTGAAAGCCATGGGTACTGCCACGGCCATGCTCACCGGCGATGAAGAAACCGCAGCCAAGGCGGTGGCCCGGGAGATCGGCATTGAGGAAGTGTATGCCCGGCTGCTGCCGGAGGAAAAGCTGAGCCGTCTGCAGGCTCTGCGGGAAAAGCACGGACCTACCATGTTCGTGGGTGACGGCATCAACGATGCGCCGGTACTTTCCGGTGCGGATGTGGGCGCTGCCATGGGCAGCGGTGCGGATGCTGCCATTGAGGCGGCGGATGTGGTATTTATGACGGCGAAGGTGTCCGCAATCCCGGAATCCATCCGGATCGCCAGACAGACAAGAAAGATCGCATGGCAGAATGTGGTGTTCGCACTGGCAATCAAGGCGGTTGTGATGATGCTGGGACTGATGGGTTATGCCTCCATGTGGGCGGCGGTGTTCGCCGACAGCGGCGTTGCCATGTTGTGTGTGCTGAACGCCATCCGCAGCCTGTACAAAAAGTAAAGCTTTCGTAAACATTTTTCTCCGCTCTTGCGAAAAAACATGGCGGTGGTATAATAACTGCTAAGGCAGTTATTATACTGGTTGATCGCCATTTTCCTCCCCGGCTTCGCCGGGAACCGGAAAATATGGCTATATTATACCATTTCGCTTACACTTCATGGTATAATAACGGCAGAATCCACTTGTGAGGCGATGTTTATGAAAAAAATGCTGTTTGTCATGAACCCCTATGCCGGTATGCGGAAGGCAAATCGGTATGTGGCGGATATTCTGACCATTTTTAATCAGGCAGGCTATGAAGTCACGGCCTATATGACCTCCGGCACGGGGGATGCCCGCCGGATCGTGGAGGAAAAGTGCGCTGATGTGGATCTGGTGGCCTGCGCCGGCGGCGACGGCACATTTAATGAGACCATTTCCGGCATCATCAGCAAAGGGGTAGATGTACCCGTCGGGTACATTCCCTGCGGCTCTACCAACGATTTTGCCAACAGCCTAAAGCTGCCCACCAATGTGATCCAAGCCGCAAAAGCAATCGTAGAGGGCAAGCCTGTCCGCTATGATGCGGGCAAGTTCGGCGACCGGTATTTCTCCTATGTGGCCTCCTTTGGCGCATTTACCAAGGCATCCTATGCCACGCCCCAAAACATCAAAAATGCATTGGGGCATACAGCCTATCTGCTGGAGGGCATTCAAGAACTGTCCCAGATCCGCAAGGTGCATGTCCGCATCGAGCTGGAAGATCGGGTCATTGAGGATGAATTTCTGTTCGGCGCTATCTGCAATTCCACCTCGGTGGGCGGCCTCCTGACGCTGGATCCTAAGCAGGTGGATATGGGCGATGGCTTGTTTGAACTGCTGCTGGTGCGGGCGCCTAAGGATCTCATCGAGCTGAACGAATGCGTCTGGGCGGTGCAAAAGCAGAAGTACAACTGTGCCATGATGACCTTTGTCAGCACGAAAAAACTGAAAGTATTCCCCAGTGCCGATATGCCATGGACCTTAGATGGAGAGCGGGCAGAGGGCAGCGGTGAAATTGTGGTGGAGAATCTCCACCATGCCATCCAACTGATGAAAAAGAGGTAACCATGTATAATTCCACACTGTGCTATATCACCCGGGGGAATGAAGTGCTGATGCTTCACCGGGTCAAAAAGAAAAACGATGTGAATCAGGATAAGTGGATCGGCATCGGCGGTAAGTTCGAGGGGGATGAGACCCCTGACGAATGTCTGCTCCGGGAAGCAAAGGAAGAGACCGGACTGACCTTAAAAAGCTGGCATTGCCGGGGCGTGGTGACTTTTTTGACCAACGGACCCTGGGATGGGGAATATATGTACCTGTTCACTGCTGACGAGTTTGAGGGGGAACTGACGGACTGCGACGAAGGAGAGCTTCGCTGGGTCAGCCGGGAGTTCTTGAACGACCTGCCCAAATGGGAGGGCGATCAGATTTTCCTGGATCTTCTGTGGAGCAATGCACCGTTCTTCCTGCTGAAGCTGCGCTATGATGGCGATACATTGGTGGAAGCTGTCCTGAACGGCGAAAAAATCAAATAAAAAAAGAACCGCCTATTGGCGGTTCTTTTTGTTTAGTTCTTTTTGGCCAGTCTTCTTTCCCGGCGCTCTTCCTTGGTCTTGAAGAAACGCTCCAGCTCGGGAACCAGAATCAGGCAGATCAGGGCTGCGGTGAAACCGCCGTTATACAGGCAGTAGCCACCGTGGAGGGTGGGGACGGAGGTCACCAGCAGGTAGTGCATCACAGAAGCGATGAAGCCATAGCGCCAGCCATACTTGTCGGAAATGGGGGAAAGGCCGTTGGCGTAGCACAGACCTACAACGATAGCCTGGGCATTGACAGCACCGGTGAAGGTGCCGCCTGCCAGGGTAGACAGCCAGCCAAAGACAAAGCTGGATACCACATAGCCCAGCATGATGGGCCACACATTGCCGGGATGGCTGCCGGAGTTGCAGCAGGCCAGCATACAGAAAATAATGCCGAAGGTGACGCCGTTGAAGGTGGCGCCAACCAGATTGTAGTAACCCAGAATGAACAGGCCGTAGACACCCACATTCATCAGGAAGGTGGCGTTGCCGTAGGTGGAGGAGAAATTGGTCACGGTCGCGGGATCGCTGAGAAGCTGCCAGTAATCCTTGGGGCGGCAGCCCAGCAGGAATGCGAATACAATGCAAAGACCGAAGACGGTGCAGCAGAAGATGTTGACGATCAGCGGGCTTGCCACCTGCAATGTTTCTGCAGAGGGAGCGGCAGGCAGGGCGACGCCCATAGTTTTGAACAGGGTTGCCTGCAGGAAGAAGGCGGTCATGCCGATGGGCAGGGCAGCGGAATACAGGTCGAAGCCCTTATGTACCTTGGGGGAATGGGCAAGGCCGGCAGGCAGGAAAAAGCCGATGACAAAGCCAACCAGCAGCGCAATGCCGAGACCGGGCAGGTTAAAGCCGATGACTTCTGCATGGGGATAGCGGATGAGAAGATCGGTGATCAGCGGGGCGATGCCGGTGGAGAACAGCATGGCATTGACCAGGGTGTTCATCTTTTCCTTTTTGACAACACCGTAGAGTACCACGCCCAGAATGGTGGGCCAGATGTTTAAGATGTTGATGCCCCATGAGCCGAAGCCCAGAGTCAGAATGAAGGCAAGGGTGGAAACATTGGTGGCGGTGGCCTTCAGCACTACGAACAGGGCAGTGCAGATCAATGCCACCAGACCCATGTTCAGGAAGGTGGCGGCGTAGCCGCCCACAGCAAAGTAGTTGGTGGAAACCTTGCTGGGCTGGGTGAGGATCTGCCACAGGCCGGTGAACATCTGGCCCCGGTCGGGCATGACCACAGCCGCGATGAGGAATGCCGCGGTAAAGAAGGCGAACAACAGCTTCAGGAAATTGCTCTCGGACAGGTTTTTGATCTTGTTCATAACGCACCTCGCAAATTTTTTCTTTGCCGGATAACAAAAAAAGCAATCCAGCATCAACTGAATTGCCCAGACGGTCGGCGTTACTGGACCTGCACTCCCTTGCGGTGCTCCGCAATTCCGTCAGTTATGCAGGCTGATTGTAATAATTTCTGTGAACCTGTTGCGGTGCCCGGCATCTTCGTCGGCGGCGTAGCGCCGTCCTCATCTGCCGACCGCGGCCACTCACTCGGGTCGCTTTATCCGCCACCGGCGGCGCTTCCCTCGCTTCCCGTCAGTTATGCAAAGGCTCACCTATATTGTAGTGAAATTTTGCCGGATTGTCAACTAAAAAATCCCACCGGTGAAAACCGGTGGGATTTTTGTCAAGCTTTGGGTTCGTTGTGCTTTCTGGCGCTGGTGCGGCCCTCGGGGCGGATCTCACCAACAGCAAGCAAAGAACGCTTTGTCAGAGCGGGTCCGACCAATTCATAGATCAGCACGGCAAACAGCACCACATTCCGGGTCAGCGCACCATCGGGGAGGGAGGAAGCGGTCAGCGCCATGCCCAGTGCCACACCGGCCTGGGGAAGCAGAGTGATGCCCAGATTGTCGGTGATGGGCTTATTTTGCTTTGTGAGGCGGCAGCTCAGGCTGCTGCCATAATACTTGCCGGCAGACCGGGCCAGGATATAGATCACGCCAACCACCAGCGTCATGGGTTGCACAAGCACATTCAGATCCAGCTCTGCGCCGGAAATGACGAAAAAGAGAATGTTCAGCGGCATGGTCCAGCCGTCTACCCGGTCCATCAGTTCTTCGGAGGTGGGGCAGATGTTGCAGAAGATGGTGCCGGTCATCATGCAAACCAGCAGCAGGGAAAAGCCGCAGTGGATGGGGCCGATCTGGAATTTCAGCATGGAAAGTCCCACAGTCAGCAGCACAAAGGCCACGGATATGGTCATACGCTTACTGCGGGAGTGGAAGAACTGCTCCACCCAGTTGAGTAGCCAACCCATAGCAGCGCCCAAGCCGATGGAGAGGATGATCTCAATAATGGGCTCTACCACCACAGCCAGAACACTGACCTGCCCGTGGGACAGAGCGGTGGCGATGCCGAAGGATACGGAAAACAGCAGAAGACCCACAGCATCGTCAATGGCCACCACCAGAAGCAGCAGCCGGGTCAGAGGGCCGTCGGCCTTGTACTGGCGCACCACCATCAAGGTAGCTGCCGGTGCGGTGGCGGAGGCGATAGCGCCCAAAACGATGGCGCAGGGGATAGAAATCACATTGGGGAAGCAAAAGTGCAGCCCGATCAGCACGATATCCACAAGAACCGTGGTGATCACTGCCTGCGCAATGCCGATGGTGATGGCCTTTGCACCGGTGGCCTTCAGCTGGCTTAAGCGGAACTCATTGCCAATGGTAAAGGCGATAAAGCCCAGGGCAGTCTGGGTGATGATGCTCATGCCCTCTACCTGGTGCAGAGAGTTAAAGCCGAAGCCGGGAATATTCAGCGCGCCCAGGCAAAAAGGTCCTAGGATCAGACCGGCGATAAGATACGCGGTAACGGTGGGCAAATGTACCAGCTTTGTCAAGCGGGACAGCATCAGTCCGCCCACCAGCCCGATCGCCAAAGAAATCAGATAAATCTCCATTATATATGCCTTCTTTCCAAATAATTTGGTCTGAAGGGGTCAAAAGGCCTCTTTAGATCAAAGTTCTGCCGTATCATACCACCAAAATGCCCATTTTTGCAAGATGAATACCTACCAAATATTGGGATAGCAAGGGGGAAAGTTTATGGAGTTTTTCACATATAAAAAAGCGGAAGGTTGCCCTTCCGCTTCTTATAATATGGATTTAGACCTTTTCTGCAGCTTCCACAACATGCTTCATCAGCACGGTGGTGGTAACTGCGCCCACGCCGCCGGGAACGGGGGTGATGGCCTCGACGATGGGTTCGACTTCGTCAAACACGCAGTCGCCGGACATGCCGCCCTTGCCCTTGGTGGTGATCTTCTCGGGATTCCAGTTCATGGAAACGTCGATGACGATCTGGCCCTCGCGAACGAAGTCCTTGGTCAGGCTGTTCAGCACACCGGCAGCGGTCACGATGATGTCTGCGTTCTTGCAGATCTCAGCAGTGTTGACGGTGCGGGTGTGGCAGATGGTGACGGTGGCATTCTTGGCCATCAGCATCATAGCGGCAGGCTTGCCCACGACCAGGGAGCGGCCGATGACAACGGCGTTCTTGCCCTTGCAGTCGATGCCGTAGTGGTCAAGAATTTCCATGCAGGCTGCGGGAGTGCAGGGGGCATAGCCCAGATCCTGACCCTCGAACACACCGGCGTTAGACATATGGGTCATGGAGTCCACGTCCTTCTTGGGAGCAAGACGGTTGCAGATCTCGTCCTGGTCTGCCTTCAGGTGCTTGGGCAGGGGACGGAACATCAAAACGCCGTGGATGCTGTCGTCAGCATTGACCTGATCGATGACAGCCAGCACATCTTCCTTGGAAGCATCTTCGGGCAGAACGAAGTTCTTAACCTCTACGCCTACTTCCTCAGCCCGCTTGGTAGCGCCCTTTTCGTAGGAGAGGTCGGAGGGGTTCTCACCCAGACGGATGATACCCAGAGTGGGGGCGATGCCCTTCTCTCGCAGAGCAGCGGTACGGGTCTGCAGCGCGGCGACCAGAGCCTCGTTGACTTCCTTGCCCAGTAATCTCTTAGCCATGTTTATTTCCTCCTAGTTTATGTAGCTCAGACGCCGAAGCCGGCCTTGACGGTGTTGAAGATCTCGTCGGCCATAGCGCCGTAGGTTGCCAGCATGGTAAGTGCCTTGGCATTCATTTCTTCTGCAACTTCCCGGTTCTTCAGAGTCTTGGTGTTGATGAAGACGTTCAGGGAAGCGGCCTGCAGAGCGGCCTTGCAGCACACAGCGCCGCAGCCGGCATCGGAAACAGCCAGACGGCTGCCCTTGTCGGCAAAGACCTTGATGTAACCGATGGCCTCGCAGCACAGCTCCATGATGTGCATGGGGGTGGAGCAGGCGATGATGGTGGCCTCTTCCATAACAGCATCGCGGTTGGGGTCGTCCTTGGGAATGCCGTAAGCCTTGGCAAGAGGCAGGAAGTTGACTTCGTCAGCTTCTACCTGATTCAAAAGCTCGGTCTGCAGGGCGTCGCACTTTGCCTTCAGAGCAATGATCTCGGCCTCTACTTCAGCATACTTCTTCTTGCCCACGGTGAGGGAGCCCACCATGTTGCCCAGAGCAGTGCCGATGGCACCCACCAGTGCAGCAGCGCCGCCGCCGCCGGGGGCGGGAGCATCAGATGCCAGAACTTCCACAAACTTGCGGCAGGATTCCATAGTCATATCCATAGGTATGTATCTCCTTAATATGAATTGTAGGGCGGGGGCTTGCCCCCCGCCGATATTATAGCAGTTTCCTGCGGCGGGAGCAAGCCCCCGCCCTACATTTTCTTCCGAAAATATCCCAAAAGCACAGGCGGCGAACCGCCTGTGCTCTTAAGGGAATAGGAATTAGAACAGGCCGGACACTTTACCGGTCTCGACGTCAACGTCAACACGGCGGTAAGCGGGGTCAGCAGCAGTACCGGGCATCATGGAGATGGTACCAGCCATGGGGCACAGGAACTTGGCGCCGCCGTACTCCAGAATGTCGCGGATGGTCAGCTTCCAGCCGGTGGGAACGCCCTTCTTGGTGGGGTCGTCGGACAGGGACAGGTGAGTCTTAACCATCATGGTGCAGTAGTCAGCGTACTTGGGATCCTTCTCGAAGCGCTCGGCCTTCTCGGTAGCCAG
>JAZNJN010000066.1:0-2912 GCA_045578025.1 Faecousia sp.
GTGACAGCGCCTTCCGCGCCAAAATCTGCGGTGATCTCCACATCTTTTCCGATCAAAAACTGCCGGACATAGGAAACAGGATCGTCAACTTCCACTTCTTCAAAGAAAATATCCCGCATCTGGTTATTGGGGCACAGATTCTGGATCTCCCGGACAAGTTCATATTCCGCCATGCCTCTCCCCTCCTTATATTATAGTATAACACAGGAAAGTCCGCCGGACAAGACGCCCGGGTGCTTTCGACAAAAAGTGGTTGCATTTCCAAAAAGCCTTTGCTATAATGCCCATAAAGATGCGGGTATAGTTCATCGGTAGAATGCGAGCTTCCCAAGCTTGAGAGGTGGGTTCGATTCCCATTACCCGCTCCAAAGAAACACCACCCAATGGGTGGTGTGTTTTTTCTGTAAGGGATGGGAATCGAAAAATCAAATGCAACAGTCCGGTGAACTGTTGCTTGCGCCCGGCTGGACGGGCGCAACACAATAATTTTCGCAGAGCGAAAATGCAAACGATTCCCATTACCCGCTCCAAAGAAACACACTGCCTTTTCGGGCGGTGTTTTCTTTTTTCTCCCTATTGACATTTTATTCCACAGTGCTATAATAACCGAAACAACAAAATATGTGGATCGATAGAGGCGCGGCGCGTATCAGTAATTCTGCCATATAAGGAACGGAGCTTCCGGCAGGGTGAAAGGGCAAGCCGCCGAAGAATCACAAACCGCCCGGGTTTGGGGTTCTGGTTCGTCGGAGAATATCCGCCGGACTGTCACGAAAGTGGAGAGCTATCATTCTTTGTGCCGTACTGCGCCGTGAATGTTGGACTCGCTCCAAAGATTCACGGCTGTTTTGTTGCACAAAGAAAGGAGAAATATTATGAAAAAGACACTCACCCGTCTGCTGCTGATCACGCTGGCCGTCATGCTGATGGCTAGCCTGGCCATCAATGCCAGCGCGGCAGACTACTCTGACCACGATGAGGCCCTGGGCTATCTGGAAAGCTATGATGAAAACGTAGCCTCCGATCCCAGCTTCGCCGACAACATCGCCCAGGCACTGGCGACCGTTCGCCAGTCCATCAGCACCTACGCCACCATCTGGGCGCTGCTGCCTCCCATCATCGCCATCGCTCTGGCGCTGATCTCCAAGGAAGTTTACTTCTCCCTGTTCGTTGGCATCCTCTCCGGTGCGCTGATCTACTCCAACTTTAATCCCTGGGGCATGGTCACGGGCACCTTTGATGTGATGATCGGCAAGCTCAGCGACGGCTGGAATGTGGGTATCATGATCTTCCTGGTGACCCTGGGTATGATGGTCGCTCTCATCAACAAAGCCGGCGGCTCCGCCGCATACGGCCGCTGGGCAAGCAAGCATATCAAGAGCCGCGTGGGCGCTATGATCTCCACCGCAGTCCTGGGTATGCTGATCTTTGTTGACGACTACTTCAACTGCCTGACTGTTGGCTCTGTCATGCGCCCCGTCACCGACAAGCACAACATCTCCCGGGCAAAGCTTTCTTACATCATCGACGCCACCGCAGCTCCCGTGTGCATCATCGCACCCATCTCCTCCTGGGCAGCCGCCGTATCCAGCGTCGCACCGGAAGGTCAGGGCTTGACCCTGTTCATTCAGTCCATTCCCTATAACCTGTATGCACTGCTGACTCTGTTCATGGTCATCGCCATGGTTCTGATGAAGTTTGACTTCGGTGCCATGCGTATCCACGAGCAAAACGCCATGAACGGCGATCTGTACACCACCGATGCCCGTCCCTATGCCGGCGCTTCCAACAAGGAAGGCAACCCCAGGGGTACTGTTCTGGATCTGATCCTGCCCATCGTAGCGCTGATCGTTGGCTGCGTGCTGTGCATGGTCTATACCGGCGGCTTCTTTGAGGGCGAAAGCTTCATCGATGCCTTCGCAAACTGCGACGCATCCGTGGGTCTGGTGCTAGGCAGTGTTCTGGCTCTGGTGTTCACTGCTGCCCTGTATCTGCCCCGGAAGATCATTTCTTTCAAGCAGTTCTCCGCTTCTCTGGCTGACGGCTTCAAGGCAATGGTCCCCGCTATGCTGATCCTGACCTTCGCATGGACACTGTCCGGTGTCACCGGTCAGCTGGGCGCTACCGTGTTCGTTGCCGAGTTCGTCCGTAACTCCGCAAGCCATCTTGCCAACTTCCTGCCTGCCATCGTGTTCCTCATCGGCACCGGTCTTGCATTTGCTACCGGCACTTCCTGGGGCACCTTCGGTGTGCTGCTTCCCATCGTGTGCAGCGTGTTCCCCAGCGGCGAGCTGATGGTCATTGCTGTTGCCGCCTGCCTTGCCGGCGCTGTCTGCGGCGACCACTGCTCCCCCATCTCCGACACCACCATCATGGCCTCCACCGGCGGTCAGTGTGACCACATCAACCATGTGAACACCCAGCTGCCCTATGCGCTGACCTGCGCCGGCGTGTCCTTCGTGGGCTACATCATTGCCGGTTTCGTCCAGAACGCATGGATCGTTCTTCCGATCTCTCTGGTGATGATGTTCCTCACCCTGTTGATCATCAAGACCGCACAAAAGAAAAAGGCATAATGGATAAAAAGCTTACCGCCCACGGCCTCCCGTGGGCGGTAAATGATCGTTTAGCTTTCTAAGGCCCTCTTGTGTAAAGGGGGTGGTGCTCCGCGCAGCGGATTCAAATCCATCGCTTGCCAGTGGCAAGCGAACATTCACAAAACTGTCAGCGGAGCTGACTGGGGGATTGACAATCCCTCCGTCTCCGCCTTGCGGCGGAGCCACCTCTCCTCTGTACTAAGTGCCCGTAAGCCGCTTTGCGGCAACGGTCACTAAGCCTTTGCACAAGGGCGGTGCGTCGCGCAGCGAATCTAAATTTCCGGGCTGCCGGGGGCAGCCCAACAAATACGATAG